>CALZIG010000131.1 GCA_945787585.1 uncultured Gammaproteobacteria bacterium
CTTGCGCAGCTCAAGTGGCAGGCGAAGATTGATGTTGCGGCCTTTGATATCGCAACGCTGGTGACCGATGCACCCGCGTTAAGTGGCAAGCTAACCCTGTCCGGTAAAGGTGATTTAACCACGGCAGCGGTGTCTGGCAGGCTGAATGGTCTGTATCCAGCGGTTGGCGCGTTTGATGCTGACTTCGCGCTGCAACGGCAGCGTGACAGTCGTGTTCAGATCGATCGCTTGATGCTACATGCGCCGATCAACGACACAACACTCAATGCGCGTGGTGAATGGCAGCCCGGCCCCGATGGTGGTGATGTGAACCTGGTATTGCACTGGCAAAATTTACGTTGGCCGCTCAAGGACGAACCGTGGTTCGACAGTGCGATAGGCAGTGGCTGGCTCGTTGGAAATATCAATCGTTATAGCATTGGGTTGGCCACCAATCGCCCCTGGCCGCAGGCTCCCCCTTCAGCGTGGTATGCCAGTGCGGAAGGTGATCTTGATGGGCTAAACCTACAAGGGCTGCGGGTTGACACGCTGGATGGGGAGGTCACTGCGAGTGGCCCGCTGGTGTGGTCGCCACAGCTGGAATGGCAGGCGCAGGTCAGTGCCGTCAATATCGATCCTGCGACGTTAGTGCCACAAGATGTACAAAGTGAGCAGAATAGTACGTCGCAGTGGAATGGTCAGTTGCATGCGCTGCTAACCAGTCGTGGTCGCATGGAAAATGATCAACTGGTTGCTGATGTCGATATCACGCAACTCAACGGAACGTTACGTGGTTACCCGGTCACGCTGCGCAGTCACCTTAACTGGCGTAACGATGAACTCACTATTCACCGCTTTGATTTCAAGTCAGGCAGCTCGAAGGTCAATGCCTATGGTCGAATCGGTGAAACAGTTAAGTTGGACTGGTCTATCAATACCCCGCAGCTGGCTGAACTCTATCCGCAAGCGGCGGGTCAGTTTAGCGCGACAGGCAATATAACCGGGCCACGGAAGACCCCGATGGTGGTTGCAACTTTTGACGGCAAAGCGCTGCATCTGCCGAATTACGAAATTGGCACGATCAATGGTGCTGTTGCGGTGGACCTGTTCCAGTGGCAACAGACAGATATTAAAATAATGGCACAGTCACTTAACCTTAATGGGAATGTACTGCAATCATTGGCGGTCGATGCGAACAGTCATCATCTGTCGGCTAACATTGTCTCTGACGTCGCGACTGCACTCATCGAACTCAAGGGCGAACTGGGTGAGCAGGGGTGGAAGGGGCGGCTCGAACAGGCGGATGTACGTAGTCGCCGTTTCGATGATTGGCAGCTCAATGCGCCAGTGATGTTAAATATTGGTAAAACAATATTTAGCGCTGATGCGTTGTGTTGGCACAATAATCAGGCAGCAAAATTTTGCGCAACGCTACAGCAAGAAGATGAGCGTTGGTTATCGACGCTTGAAATGAAAGAATTTCCGCTGATGTTATTCAAGCCGTGGCTGCCTGCGGATATGACGCTTGATGGCGTGGCCGATGCAACGGCCAAATTTCAGTTCCAGACACCCACCACATTACTGGGTGAGGCCAGCATTGAGTTACCCGCAGGGGCGGTGAGTTATCCGCTGATAGAGGGGGAACGAGACAGGTGGGCTTACCGTAGCGGCGCCATGACGCTGCTGCTCGACGAACAGGGCTTGCAAAGTGAGTCCCGGTTTATCATGAGTAATGACGATCAGCTGTATATAAAGGCGGGTTTACCCGGGGCGAAGTTGCTCGCTTTGAACCGTCAACAGCAAGCGTTGCAGGCCGAGGCGCGCATGTCTGTGCGTGATCTGGGGATCGTGGAAGCGTTGGTGCCCGAGGTGCAGGATTTTCAGGGTGAGCTTGCGTTGAATTTTTCAGTGGTCGGGACATTGGCGCAGCCGCGTGTGAGTGGTCGTGCCGAACTGCTTAACGGCGGGCTGCGTATACCCCGGCTTGGCCTGACGATCGATCAACTGAGTCTAAAGAGTCATAGTAGTGGCTTTGAAAAGGTCACTTATCGTATCGATGTCCGCTCCGGAGACGGTACGATAAGCGTGGCTGGAAAAACAGCGCTGGATAGTGCTGCTGGCTGGCCGAGCGAAGTGACTATTAAGGGGAATGAGTTTGAAGTTTCGCGTATTCCTGAAGCGCGAGTGCTCGTTTCGCCTGATCTGCGGATAACGATGCGCAAACGCACCATTGAGATTGTAGGTGATGTCCATATTCCGTATGCAAAGCTACAGCCGAAAGATATCACCACAGCAGCACGCGTTTCGGATGATGCGGTGATCATTGGCGGTGAACAAGCGAAGGAAGAGAAGTGGTCAATTATTACCAGTGTTCGTTTGACGCTGGGTGAACGTGTCAACTTTTACGGTTTTGGGTTTGAAGGGCGTTTCGGTGGCAGTCTGTTACTGCAAGACGAACCTGGCCAGTTAACCCGTGCCACGGGTGAAATCACTATCCCTGAAGGGCGCTACCGTGCCTACGGCCAACGTCTCGATGTTGAACATGGTCGCCTTCTTTATACTGGTGGGCCACTGACGAATCCGGGGATTGATCTGCGCGCAGTGCGTCATGTTAACAATGTCGCCGCTGGTCTAAAAGTGAGGGGGAGCCTGAATCAACCACAGATTGAACTCTTCTCCATTCCGGCGATGGGACAGACCGATACGCTCGCCTACATTATGTTGGGTCATCCGATCGAAAACGCCTCAGGGGAAGAGGGCGCGATGATGGCCAAAGCAGCGTTGGCACTTGGTTTAAGCGGCGGCGACAGATTGGCTCGTTCACTGGGGGAGCGGTTTGGTCTTGATGAGATGCGTGTGGAAAGTAGTGACAATGGCGATCAGGCCTCGTTAGTGATGGGGCGTTACCTCTCGCCGAAACTCTATATCAGTTACGGTGTCGGTTTGATTGAATCTTTCAACACGCTCAGTGTCCGTTATCAAATTGCAGAGCAGTGGCAACTTAAGGCAGAAAGTGGTGAGTACCAGGGCGCAGATATTTTTTATACTATAGAGCGCTAAGGTACCTACCCACCTGTTAATTACTGTAAATGGGCGAGTGCTTTTGTGAGCGCAATGTTGATCTCTTTTTTACGACCAGCATCTGCAATCGGACGGTCGGGGCGAGATGGGGCCGTCAGTGCCTTTTCAAATGCGTCGACGGCCTTCTGATACTCACCCTCTTCAAGCATAAAGTCACCGTAAAAATAGTTGGGATCGATTCCTTCAGGGTTGAGTGCTAGCGCCTTTTTCAGATAGTCATGCGCCTTGTCATCATCACCAAAGCCAAGCGGCCAGCCCGGCACCTGATAATAGAGGCTGCCAAGCGAGGTATAGATGGAGCCATCCAGTACATTGGCATCAATCTTTTCAGCCTTTTCCAGCAGTGCCTTGGCTTTCTTGACCAGGCTTAATGCGCCAAGCCCGCCCTTTTCACCGGCATAGGTGCTGAGGATGATCGCTTCCCATACCAGCACTTCTGCATTATCGGGGTGTTGTTGCTCACGCGATTTCGCCTCTTTTACAAGTACTTTGAAGGCCTTTTCTCGATCCTTTTCAGTGGTTTGATATTTGGCCACTTCCCACTGTTGTTGCAGCGGTTTAGCGGCCTCACCAATGGCGAAGCTACTTTGCGATAGCAGTAGTGTAGTAATGGCGAATGTCAGTGTCGATAGTTTCATCTCTCTTTCTCCTAAGGGGTGTTCTCAATTGATAAGATTGACCTGCCGGACCTCTGTCTTTGCCCAGCAAGGCAGAACGAGCGCGGTGTAATGAGCCTACATGAGTGAGTGATAACGCCGCTGGGCAAAGACAGAGGTCCGGCCCTTCGGGTTGCGCCTGAAAAATCGCCATACTACGTTTTTCGTCGTTCATTTGGAATTACCAAACCTCTCTCCTCACGCCTTGCCTGGCGCTTTTTCAGGCGCAACAGGGCGACCTTATCAATTGAGAACACCCCTAAGCCTTTTTTGGCGCAAAGCGCGCCATGATGCGGTTCTGTTTTCTCAGTGCGCTATCCACTAGTCCAGGGAGCAGGGCGTTGATGCGCACAAAGAGTTTTTCGGGCCAGCCGAAATAGGCGGTATTTTTATCTTTGATAATGGTGTCGACAATGAAGCGAGCAACATCTTCAGGCTCATCCATATTCATGGCGGCAGCCATTTGATAGACAGCATCACTATTGGCCGCGGTCTTAACTGCGCGCGGTGCAATGTAACAGACATCAACGCCACTGCCGTCGAGTTCGCGTCGCAGTGATTCAGAGAAGCCGCGCAGGCCGAACTTGCTGCCGGAATAGGCGCTGAAGTAGGCAAAGCCGATGCTGCC
>CALZIG010000132.1 GCA_945787585.1 uncultured Gammaproteobacteria bacterium
ACACGAAAACGATGCTTATCATCCTCTTTCCCAGTAACATTAAATCGTCCCAGATCTACGGCCGACAATAGCTGGCGGTCGGCGAAATAATCCCCCATCACGCCAAAGAGCTGAAACATATTACCCCCCACATTGCCGCCCTGGTGACAGGCAATGCAACCGTAAGCCTTGAATAACTGATAACCCTTACGTTGCTCTACACTCAATGCACCTTCATCTCCGTGTAGAAAACGGTCAAAAGAAGCGTCTGGGGTGACTAAAGAGCGCTCAAATTCGGCGAGCACATCAATCACATCTTGCTTTCGAATATCACTTGATTGATAGAGCTGTTTAAACGCGCTTTGGTACTCTGGGATAAAAGTCAGCGTGTTTAGTATCTCGCTCCACTGTGCGCCCATTTCGGTCACGCTGGTCAGTGATTCATTGACCTGCTCCTCTAATGTCAGCGCACGCCCATCCCAGTACCAGCGGAAATTGTTGGCACTATTATAGATAGTGGGTGTATTAACCGATCCCAGAGACCTATCACCATCAACAGGATGCGAACGATGATCAACACCGCCATCACTGAGTCGATGACAACTATCACAGGAGATATCGCCTTCGGGTGAAAGACGTTTGTCGAGAAAGAGACGACGACCAAGCGCGGCCTTTTCTTTATTCAGGTTTCGAGGCCTGGCAACTGGCTGAAGCGGTTCGTTGATATATTGCTGGGTAGGAAGGTCATATAAGTAGAATGGATCTGAATGAATAATTTCAGGGACTGATTCATCTTCGCCATAGAGTGAATACCCCAGCAACCAGGGCAGAGAAACTAAAAATAGTAATAATGGCACACTAACAACGACACTCTTTTTCATTTCACGCGCCCAACATCCCGCTTTAGATTAAAAGCCAGTGCACCAAATAGAGCTAATCTTGAATAAACTAAGCGTTCATTCATGCATATCGAGTTATTCTTATCAAAACGACTTAATGCCTATCGCTTCCTCGCTGCGATACGAAGGCGCAATGCATTCAGTTTAATGAATCCCTCTGCATCCTGTTGATTATAACTCCCAGCATCATCTTCAAATGTCGCAATACTGGCATCAAACAGACTATCCGATGCTGACTGACGACCCACCACCATCACATTTCCTTTATAAAGCTTGATGCGCACTATACCGTTCACTCGTGTCTGTGATGCATCAATCATCGCCTGCATCATTTCACGCTCAGGGCTCCACCAATAACCGTTATAGACTAGCGTCGCATAGCGCGGCATCAATTCATCTTTAAGGTGTGCCACTTCGCGGTCCAGCGTAATGGATTCAATCGCACGGTGCGCCTTTAACATCACCGTGCCCGCGGGGGTTTCATAGCAGCCACGAGACTTCATCCCAACATAACGATTTTCAACGATGTCATCACGACCCACACCGTTCTCCCCGCCGACCTTATTAAGATATCGCATCACTTCAGCGGGGCTCATCGCTTCACCATCAATCGCGACGATATCACCCGCCTGATAAGTTAGCTCCAGATATAGCGCCTGGTCTGGCGCCTCCTCAGGGCTGACTGTCCAGCGCCACATGTCGGCCTCCGGTTCTGCCCATGGGTCTTCCAGAATATCCCCCTCATAGGAGATATGCAGTAAGTTTGCATCCATTGAATAAGGCGATTTTTTACCCCGTTTCTGCTCGATCGCAATGCCATGCTGATCGGCGTAGGCCATCAGTTTTTCACGCGAGTTGAGGTCCCATTCACGCCACGGTGCGATGATCTTCACATCGGGTTTCAGCGCGTACGCCCCCAATTCAAAACGCACCTGATCATTCCCTTTGCCGGTCGCACCGTGCGATACCGCATCGGCACCGGTCTCATTGGCGATCTCGATCAGCCGTTTTGCGATTAACGGACGGGCAATTGAGGTGCCCAGCAGGTACTCACCTTCATAGATGGCGTTGGCGCGAAACATCGGAAAAACATAATCGCGCGCGTACTCTTCACATAGATCTTCGATGTAGATCTCTTTAATCCCCATCGCCTCGGCCTTGGCCCGCGCCGGCGCAACCTCTTCACCCTGGCCAATATCCGCAGTAAAAGTGACCACCTCACAGTGGTATTCATCCTGTAGCCACTTGGCAATGATTGACGTATCAAGGCCGCCTGAATAGGCCAGCACAACTTTTTTGACATCTGATTGCGACATTCAAAATAATCCTATAAGTAACATGGTTTCTTGGTTGCAAATTATAACGTAAACAACACTACAGGGCTGTAAAATGACATTAATTTTATGCCATTTAAGCCGCTTTTAGCTTCGACTAGGAGATCACGATGGACGAACAATACCTCGTCGCAGTTGCGCACACCACCATCGTAACAATGAATTGGCGAAAACGACACCGCACGACAGTAACATCATACGATAAACCCAACCACGCTTCACTTTGCAGACATACCTTACCTCAAGCCACTCCGTCTGCTGCGAGAGCTGGACAAGGGTCTTCAAGCCGATGAGCAGCGGCCACAACGCCGCCAACCGCAACCGCACGCAGCGGCGAGGCAGCGCAGTGACATACGCCTCTGCCGACGCATAGTGGGCAAGCGCCACATCAATCCCTTTTATCAGCAGTGGCTGTGCCGACGCACTATTGTTGGCATTCAGCAAAGCCCCCGCCGTTAACCCGGCTTCATCCAGCCACAGTTGCGGCAGGTAACAGCGTCCCAGCCGCAGGTCTCGCGGCACATCGCGCAAGATATTGGTCATCTGTAACGCCTGCCCAAAGTGAATACCCAGATTTGAGTATTGCGCTTCAGCCTCGCCCCACGCCCGAAGTTCGTCAGTGTGCGCAATGGAGATTTTTGTCCAGAACTCACCGACACACCCGGCCACCAGATAGGTATAGCGCGCCAGTTGTTGCTCATCCGGTAAAGCGGTGACTGTCGTCGCATCATTCATCGGGGCAGGAAAGTTTTCCAGATCACTCAACATCCCTTCGATCAGTGTTAAAACTACGCTGCGGATGAGCGCCCTGTCAGGGCCCGTCTGTCGAGCGAACAATTCAAACAACGCCGGCAACTTCGTCAGTAACTCACTTTCGGCGATATGATCCAGCCGATCAACATACGCTTCTCTTAACCGTTCAAGCACCGCTTCCGACGCTTTATCGAGCTGTAGTTGCGCATGAAATTGTTGCAGTGCCGCCGATCTTTTTAGCATAGGTACAGCGGTAGTATCTGCGAGTGTATCTGCCGCGCGCGCCAACAGGTAGGCGACACTGATCGGCTCCCGTAACGGCTGTGGTAGCACCCGTAATGTCAGATAAAAACTACGCGACACACCACGCAGCAGGTCATTCAGCAGGTAGTGGCGCGCCACATCATCGAGTGATGAGGGTAAAAATGATGCGGACTCAGGCGGCATCCGTTATCTCTTTTACCCCTGTCGGCAGCAGGTCTGCAAAGACGAAGCCGTCTCGCTCGACGATCTCGCCCACAGTAATATCGATAACACCATCGAACATCGGACCAGCTGAGACAAAGCTATGGAACTCGCCATTCTCACCACAGGGGTCGACCCCCGCAGGCAGCTCATCCAATAACGCATGGTTAAACATTCGCCCCACAAACTGCGGCGCGAGTTGCTTTGGATCGACGCAGGTTAAATGTGCGCGCAAGCCACCCTCAATCATGTCACGACTCAACGTCGCCGTCGGCATACCCCACAACGGAAAAATTGGCTCGATGCCACAGCCCGCCAGTTTTTGTTCACGGTATGCCCGAATGTCTTCCAGATAGAGATCACCAAAGGCGAAACAGTCGATCGAGCGCTGCTGGCAACGCGCAACAAATGCGGACATACGCGCCTCATACTCTGCATTACTGCAAGGGCTGGGGATCTCAATAATATCCAGCGGTAAGCCTGCACGCTCTGCCTGTAACATCAGCAGTTCACGTCGCACAGCGTGCATTGCCACCCGATCATGCGTCTGATTAACGGTTGTAAACAAGCCTACCACTTCAATCTCACGCTGCTGTTGCAGCACATGCAACGCCCACGCGCTATCTTTGCCGCTGCTCCATGAGAGCAAAACTCTTTTTTTCATGCGCTATTCCTTACACTACCATCGTCGCAGTAAATCGCTGCGATCACTTTCCAGCCCTCACCAATCCGCCCAATCCCTGCTGCTCCAATGCCTGCTCAAGGTATTCTCGTAGAGTATTGGCATCATCATATTGCAGCGCCTGATCTAAAACCTGTCGCGCTTCAATGACGGTAAAGCTACGAATCACGGACTTCACCCGCGGCATGCTCGCGGCACTCATGCTCAAGCTATCGATCCCCATGCCGAGCAGTAGTAGTGCAGAGACTGGGTCACCGGCCATCTCGCCGCAGACACTCACCGGCTTACCCATAAGATGTGCGCCGGCGACGATTTGAATCAGCGCACGCAACACTGCCGGGTGCAGTGCGTCATAAAGTGAAGCCACGCGTGGGTTATTACGATCCACTGCCAATAAATACTGTGTCAGATCATTGGTGCCCACTGAAAAAAAATCGACCCGCGCCGCCAGCGCCTCGATCTGATAGATCACCGACGGTACCTCAACCATAATCCCAACCTGTGGCATCACTACCGGCTCACCGGCCTCCAGTAGTTCGTGATGTGCGCGGCCAATCAACTGTAGTGCACGATCAACCTCGGCCACATTACTCACCATCGGCAATAACAGATGGAGATTATTCAAACCCACACTGGCGCGCATCATCGCCCGTAGCTGCACCAAAAATATTTCAGGATGATCGAGCGAAATGCGAATGCCTCGCCAACCAAGAAAAGGGTTCTCTTCATTGATCGGGAAATACGAGAGCGCCTTATCGCCGCCCACATCCAGCGTGCGCAGGGTGACAGGTCGCGGCGCAAAGCCCTTCAGTACTTCATGGTAAATCGTGCGCTGCTCCTCTTCGCCAGGGAAACGTTCACGAATCATAAAAGGGAATTCGGTACGATAGAGTCCAATGCCTTCGGCCCCACTCTCAATCGAGGGTGCCAAATCAGACAACAGGCCCGTGTTGGCGTAAAGCGGCAGATGTATCCCATCAGGCGTCTCCGAGGGCAGCTCCCTCAGCCCTTCCAGCCCCGCGACCAACTCCTCTTCTTCGCGCGCAAGGCGGGTATATTCATCCCGTACCGCCTGCGATGGCGTAACAAAGAGCCGGCCACGATAGCCATCGACTACCAGCTCACAGCCATCAATGCGCGACACGGGTAATTCACTGGCGCCGACCACCGCCGGAATTCCCATCGCATGCGCTAAAATCGCAACATGAGATGAGCTTGAACCGCGTGCCGAAACAACCCCCACCAGACGCTCTCGCGGCACCTCTGCCAGCATCGTCGCAGAGATATCCTCCCCCACAAGGATGGTCTTTAATGGGTAGTCGGGCTGGCGGCGAACCTGATGCTGCAGATGCGCCAGGATTCGTCGCCCAAGATCACGGACATCATCAGCTCGTTCACTCAGATAGGAGTCATCCATCGACTCAAATAACTGCGCCTGCTCATTAATGGTGTCTCGCCACGCCCCCGGTGCCCAGCTACCACCGCGTATCCGTTCAATTGTTTTGCCGATTAACGTCTCGCTGTTCAGCATTAACAGGTAAGCATCAAACAGTGCGCGACTCTCGGCCCCCAGTTCGGGATGTATCGAGGCATCGAGCGCCTTGATATTAGTGCGCGCCGCATCAAGTGCCTGCTCCAATGCAAGAATCTCCGTCGCGGTATCTAGCGTTTTACGATGGGGTACTGCATCAAGATCGGACATCGGATAGACCACGACCGCGGTGCCAATCCCCACGCCCGGGGCACCCGGCAGCGCCACAATGGGGCGATTAGTTTTACCCGCAGGCGTCTCGGTAAAGTCTTTAATATCACCCCGCGCATCTGCATGTGCCATGGCACCAGCCAACTGTGCAGCGACCGTCAGCAGAAAAGCGACTTCATCTTCATCAAAACAACGCAGGCTACGCTGGCGCACCACCAGCACCCCCATTACCTGTCGATGGTGAATGATCGGGACACCTAAAAAACCGTGAAAAGAGACCTCGCCCGTTTCAGCAATAAATCGATATCGGGGATGATCTGGCGCATTACTAAGGTTAAGCATCTCCTGCGTCTCACCCACTACACTGACCAACCCTTCGCCCTGGTTAATCCGCACCACACCAATAGCCTCAGGGTTCAACCCATCGCTCGCCATGAGAATATATTGCTGCTCCACGTGATCTAACAGATAAATTGAACAGACATCGACAGACATCGCCTGCTTAACACGCGAAACAATAATTAATGAGGCTTGTTGAAGGTCATGCGCAGCGTTAACCTCTTGCACAATACGACGCAAGACTACCAGCATGTCATAACCTTAAAGCGTGTGAACAAAAAGATGATGGCCGTGAATGCAGCCCACCCAGAAACTAGCTCGCCCTGCGAGGCAGAACCAGAGGTTCCAGCTCGGCCAATGCATGCCTGTAAACATTACGTTTGAAAGCGACGATCTCTTCCAGTGGGTCCCAATAATCCACCCAGCGCCAGTGATCAAACTCCGGCTGATCGGTGGCATCCAGCCGCACATCACTCTCGTCGCCTTTCATATCCAACAGAAACCAGATCTGTTTCTGGCCGATACACAACGGCTTGCTTTGGTGACGAACCAATCCTTTTGGCAGACGATAACGCAGCCAGTCACTGGTGCGACCCAGAATAGTGACGTGACGGGGTTCGAGGCCAACCTCTTCATGGAGCTCGCGATACATTGCATCTTCTGGGGTTTCGTTGAGCTGAATGCCGCCCTGAGGAAATTGCCACGCCTGCTGACCTATGCGGCGGGCCCATAGCAGTTTACCCTCCTGATTGTTCAGGATAATGCCCACATTAGCTCTATATCCGTCAAGATCGATCACTAGTCAGGCCTCACAAAACTGCTACAATTGTCCAAATTGTCACATAAATCATGGCTTCAGCGCAAATTAAACCCCTCATTATGTTGAAAATTAACATCAACAGAGTGGGTCACCAGCACAAATACTAAAAACAGGGGTAAACAACGTGAGCTTGGCTATTTTTGACCTGGATAACACCCTGATTGGGGGTGATAGCGACTATCTCTGGAGTCAGTTTCTCACTGAAGAAGGCATTGTCGGACCCGAGCATCAGCGAGAGAACCAACGATTTTACGATGAATATGTCGCAGGCACACTCGATATCAATGAATTTCTCGCCTTTCAGCTCGCACCACTGGCCGCCCATGATATCGAGACATTATTGAATTGGCGTGAACGTTTTATGGCAGAAAAAATAACCCCGATCATGCTTTCGTCGGCACAGACACTGATCGACAAGCACGCAAATGACGGTAAAACATTGCTGATTATCACCGCCACCAACAGCTTTGTCACCGCACCGATCGCGGCCCGCCTCGGCATTCCGCATCTGCTCGCCACCGAACCAGAGATGCTCAACGGGCAGTACACTGGCAAAGTCGCCGGCATCCCCTGTTTTCGCGACGGAAAAGTGGAGCGCCTCAATCTATGGCTCAAAGACACAGGGCACAATCTTGACGACAGCTGGTTTTATTCTGACTCCCACAATGACCTGCCACTACTGGAACGAGTCACACACCCCGTCGCGGTCGACCCCGATGAAGTGCTTACCCAACATGCTAAAAGCCAACAGTGGCCCATCATCAGTCTCCGCTAAAACAGCCCTGAAACACTTACATGAAAGTATCTTTATTGGCCGCCTTCATCGCTGCATCTTTTTTGGTGACCAGTCCTTTCTGTACCAGCTCCTGTAGATTCTGATCGAGCGTCTGCATCCCAAGATTCTGCCCCGTCTGAATGGCTGAGTACATCTGTGGAATTTTGTTTTCACGAATCAGGTTTCGAATCGCCGGTGTACCGATCATAATCTCGTGTGCCGCGACACGGCCACCACCCACTTTTTTCAGTAGCGTTTGCGAAATCACTGCTTTGAGTGACTCCGATAACATGGAACGAATCATCTCTTTCTCCGCTGCTGGAAACACATCAATCACACGATCGATGGTTTTTGCTGCCGAACTGGTATGCAGTGTGCCAAACACCAGATGGCCCGTTTCTGCCGCAGACAGCGCCAGTCCGATGGTCTCCGGGTCTCGCATTTCGCCCACCAGAATAATGTCCGGATCTTCACGCAATGCGGAACGCAGCGCTTCGGCAAAACCGAGCGAATCACGATGAATTTCTCGCTGATTCACCAGACACTTTTTACTTTGATGCACAAATTCGATCGGATCTTCCAGCGTCAGGATATGGCCATACTCAGTATTGTTTTTGTAATCCATCATCGCCGCCAGCGTGGTTGATTTACCCGAACCTGTCGGCCCCGTCACCAGCACAATGCCACGCGGTGTATCCGCAATATCACCGAATACCGCAGGTGCGCCCAGCTCTTCGAGTGAAAGGATGGTCGATGGAATGGTTCGAAACACCGCGCCCACACCGCGATTATGATTGAACGCATTGACACGAAAACGCGCCAAGCCAGGTATTTCAAATGAGAAATCTGTTTCCAGGAATTCTTCAAAATCTTTCCGCTGCTTATCGTTCATGATGTCATAGATCATGTTGTGCACCGTCTTGTTATCCAGTGCAGGAACGTTGATACGACGGATATCGCCATCCACACGAATCATCGGCGGCAATTCTGCAGACAGATGTAAATCCGACGCGTTACTTTTAACACCAAAAGCGAGTAACTCAGCAATATCCATTCAATTCTCCTCCAGAGATCTCAATTCACCGCGTGGCAACAGATTAGCGAAGTAAACAATTCATCCGCTTGCTGTCACTTAACGGCATTTCCATATACATCTTGAACAAACCCGCATACAGCTCATTGACAATGAGAGCACTAATATATTCGTGCTGGACTCAATCTAATAAACCACTAGAATAGCGTTCACTTATGCCAAACGAAACCAATATTACATTTAACCTTGAGCAGATACGTCAGCGCATCGCCGCCGCCGAGCGCCAATATCACCGACCACCCGGTAGCGTAAATTTACTCGCGGTGAGCAAGACCCAACCTGTTACTGCAATCCTCGCGGCAGTTGCACAGCAACAGTTTCATTTCGGTGAAAATTACCTCCAGGAAGCACTCAATAAGATAGCGGCATTACAGGGGCACCCTATCGTATGGCATTACATTGGCGCGATTCAATCCAATAAAACACGCCCGATTGCGGAGCAGTTTGCCTGGGTTCATAGCGTCAGCAGTCTCAAGATAGCCAAAAGATTAAGCGTGCAACGACCCGAGTCACTGCCGGACCTGAACATCTGCCTTCAGTTCAACGTGAGCGATGAAGCCAGCAAATCCGGCGCGACACTTGAGGCGCTCGCTACCCTCGCCGCTGAGGTCGCTCAATTACCCCGCATCAAGTTACGGGGCCTGATGGCGATCCCGCAAATAACGGCTAGTATTGATCAACAACGTGCTATTTTCCACGTGGTGCAACAGGCTCAGCAAGGGCTAATCGACGCCGGCTATTCGCTTGATACCTTATCACTCGGCATGTCAGCAGATCTCGATGCCGCGATCGCAGAAGGCTCGACGATGGTACGCATCGGCACAGCCATTTTTGGTG
>CALZIG010000133.1 GCA_945787585.1 uncultured Gammaproteobacteria bacterium
ATCAGGATTAGCGGTAGTGGCTTGAGTTTTCTTTGCTTCATATCGTGCCCTCCATAACTTAGATTGAGTGCGGCAACTGCCGCGCCGTGAAACTTAGAATTGACGTAATAATTTCTCCTTAATTAATGCTATGAGAATACAAAGAGTGTGCCAGGCTTGCTAACATACTGTAAATAAATAAGAAAATTAAAGTTACGGAGGTTGACAATTCATAAAGTGTAATAAAACTTTACATTATTAATGCAGTTAATGAGCTGAGTTAATCGCTCAAACACCTGCTTTTATTTTTATAATGCTTTTATATCAATAGATTACATAATGTTTTTATGGTTATTGTTTTATGTAAAATATATTTTAATCATAATATTCTGGTGCGGAGATAAGTAATTTCCTCTATGTTTTTAAAGGGTTTATTTATATATGGCGTGGGTGTGCGTGACAACGCTTGATGGGGGGGGTAGTTTAGTCGTACAGGTGTCGACTGAGAAGTGAGGATGAACAGCTAGCGCGTAGTTTGAAGTCTGCGTTAAGCAAAAAAGTAGAGACTATAAAGTCAGCATCCTGGTGCTCCTGAGATATTAATGAAACTTTTACGCAAAGGGTGTGTTCGCTTTATTGCGATTACTCACTTGTTTTCTTGCTCAGTGTGTTGATGCTCGTGTGAGTCTGCATCATGATCGTCGTGGTCGTGGTCGTGGTCGTGGTCGTGGTCGTGGTCGTGGTCGGGACCGTGATCGTGTGGCGGATGATCATGCGTATGGGTGTGGTCATCATGCGCATGGACGTGAAAATGGATCTCGCCATCTGAGCTATGGGCGTGTCGGTGTGCATGCAGAAAATTACCGATAATGAAGCGGTGATCCTCATTCATGTCATCTTTATGTTTCAGGATGTCATTGAGCAGCTCGTGTGTCATCAATGCGAGTGGCAGTTCGAGGTTGTTGGCCTCGAGGAGTTGACGATCATATAGGATTTTTGACGCATCATCATCGGCGACGATTTCACCATCGGTCAGGAGAATACAGCGGTCACAGACTTCAAGTGCAATATCGAGATCGTGCGTACAGAGCAGGATGGTTTTATCCGACTCTTTAAGCCAGTTGATCAACTTGCGGCGATTCAATGGGTCCATGTTAGTAGACGGTTCATCAAAAACCAGAATCTCCGGGCGATACGATAGCACCGTGGCGAGCGCGAGACGTTTACGTTCACCAAACGAGAGATGATACGATGAGCGCTCATCAAACCCCTCAAGCCCAACTAGCGCAAGAGACTCTTTGACGCGTTTATCCACCTCGTCGTGAGCAAGGCCCAGATTGAGTGGGCCAAAGGCAACATCGTCGTAGACCGTAGGGCAGAAGAGCTGGTCGTCCGGGTCCTGAAAGACGATGCCGACCTTGCGGCGGATTTCGACCAGCGCCTCTTTTTCAACGCGTGTCCCGTCGATATGCACCTGTCCGTGGGTGGGCAGTGACACACCGTTAAGCAGGCTCATGAAGGTAGATTTACCCGCGCCATTGGGGCCGATCAGGGCGACCTTTTCGCCGTGTTTAATCTTACAGGTGACACTTTTCAGTACCGCGTGACCATCGGGGTAAGTGAAAAATACCTGGCTTGTTTCGATTGCTGCCGTGTTTTTAGACACGAGGCCTCCTGAAGTGAGTGTTAAAACCAGCCCTGTTTGGCCGGTAAAAAGAGCCCTGAAAAATCCAGCGCGAGGAGGGCGATGGTGGTGACAAGTACCAGCGCTGCCTTGATGTAGTCCTGTCGCACTGACTTGAACGTTACCATGCTATGCAGTTCACCCTGATAGCCTTTGGAAAGCATCGCTTTGTAGACGCGCTCCGAGCGTTCGAAGCTACGCACCAGCAGGGTGCCGACGAAGTTACCCATCACCTGCATGGTTTTGATATCACTCTTCATCACAAAACCGCGTGCGCGCATGGCCGTCTGCATGCGGCGCATCTCTTCGAGGAAGACAAAGGTGTAACGATAAGTGAACAGCAGCATCTGTACCAGAATCTTAGGGCACTTTAAATGTTGCAGTGCGATCATCGAAACGTCAAAGCGTGCGGTGCCGAACATCGCGAAGGTGGTCAGGATAATCGCGACGGCTTTGATAAAGATGAGTGATGCGAGTTGTAGTCCTTCCCATGCAAAGGGCAGCCCGATGATCTCGAAGGCCGCTTCACCGGGATAGCTGAGGGGCATGATGATAAAAAATGGCAGCAGAAAAAAGATGATCCATTTGATACTACTGGAAACGAAAGCGTACGGCAGACCGCTCTGTCGCAAAATGATCACAGCGACACACCATGCGATGATCGCTATCGGCAGGGT
Organism: uncultured Gammaproteobacteria bacterium; assembly: GCA_945787585.1. Lineage (GTDB taxonomy): Bacteria > Pseudomonadota > Gammaproteobacteria > SZUA-140 > SZUA-140 > SZUA-76. The sequence continues at coordinate 2,341 of CALZIG010000133.1, forward strand.
TTTAAGCAGTGCAACACTAAAGGCAAAGGTGCCTAATGTGAATAGTTTGACGCGTGGATCCCAGCGCTGTAGCGAGGATTCCAGATGGGCAAAGCGATCAATATCAAGTGGCATGGTTGATCTGCTCGCGGCTTGAGGTTATCGCACTGTTTATTGAGGACTGCGCACTCACTTAGAAGATTCCTCATCTGAGCTTTTAGTGGTTGGTGGTGCATCGATTGGGGCAGCGATGGGGCGCTGTCCTGCCAGTGCATCGGGTTTGACCCTGGCGAGAAAGGCGGCGCAGGCACCGACGACCAAACCTTCTACGATCATCACTGGAATATGCGCGCCCAGCGCAAGGCCAGCGACTACGGCAAATTCTTCGCCAGTGGTAAGCAGTGCCAGCGCGAGGATAATCCCTGAGCTAAAAATGCCGGTGGCACCCGCCAGTGCAGCAAACACCATTTCGTTTTTCTTAAAGTGAAAGCGGTGGCGTAATTGCCACACTGCGTAGGCACAGAGACCGCCACCGCCAAGCATCACACAGTTGACGCCGATCACGGTGATGCCGCCGTGACCAAACAGGATCGTCTGTAAAATAATGCCGAGCATAATCGCAGGAAAGGCGCGCATCCCAAGCACGACGCCGACGAGTCCGTTGAGAATCAGGTGGACACTGCTAAAGCCAATCGGCACATGAATCAGCGATGCCACAAAAAAGACTGAGGTAATCACCGAAACCTTGGGGATATCGTCGAGATCCAGTTTACGCAGGGTATAGGCGGCCATGGCGACGGTGCCAACGCCACCGGCAAGCAGGGTTGGCCATTCAAGAATCCCGTCAGAGATATGCATATTATTTTAAGTCTCGGTTAATAAGTTGTTACAGAAGGTATCGACGTATTGGGATCAAGGTTGAGCTTTAGCTACCGCATCTTTGCGTGCTTTAAAGTACATTGCTATGCCCAGCAGGCCAAAGATAAAACCGATGCCTCCAATGATATCGCCCATCGATTTTTCAGCACGCATGGCTGAAAGTTCACGCATCAATGGTTTGATCGCTTTGCCAACGGCGCGTTCGACTTCACTGCGAAGCGCACTGTTATCGAGACTGACGGCGGTAACGGGTGTCAGCGGGCCGTCGGGTTGAGGTGTTGTCGATGCTGTCTGGGGGGCGGGTGTTGGCATATCAGTAACGGAAGTTGAGCCGAGTAAAGACTCGTCCAATAATTCATCTTTCAACAGCGAGTATTCAGTCTGATGGCCCATGCCGGCATTCACGGTAATACGCATATCACTCTGTTGTGGTATCGCAAAACCGAACTGACCATCCTCATCGGAAATGCCGCGTAGCAGTTCATTATCTGCGGCATCAAAGACAGTGATTGCGCTATTTCTCGCTTTTTTGCCATCAGTGAAATAGCCTTCGACAAATATCTCATTGCCTTCAACATAGGCGAACATATTGAGTTTATGGGCGAAGGCGGGGGGTGTGATGAGGAGTAAAATCGTTGTAATAGCCGCCAGCAGGCTTCGCTGTGGACGACAGTAGTCGAGAATAATTTCTTTATTTTTAATATGATATGCTCTCATTGACTGCGCCCTCGTGTCGTAGTACGAATATTAGATATGTGGCACCATAAAGTCAATCGATGTG
>CALZIG010000134.1 GCA_945787585.1 uncultured Gammaproteobacteria bacterium
AAGCCCTGAGCGTCTGCCGAAACACCATTAGCGCCGCCAGCTGCACCGTTATTCTGCGCACTCAGACCATTAGAGGCCTGAACAGACATATCAGTGGCGTTCAATGCTGGTGATAAATTGGTAAGCAAACCCTGCATAATCCTGTTTCCGCTGCTCCTGTTACATTCAAATTAATATTTGAGTCACAGGATACAGAGCAAAGAACATGCCAGCTAATAAAAATCATCGTTCATCTGTTTATTCAGGGGCGTTGTTTTTCCCCATATGTTGGGAGCGCTCATCACTTTCTGACTGCTCTCGTTTCTCACTCGCTTGATGCTCCTGCTGATGATAACGGTCAATCACTTTACCCAGCGCCTGGTGACGTCCGCGTAATTCAATCCATGTCGCATTCATCGCTTGCAGCTGTTGCTCGCACTCCAGCAACAGTGCCTCTTGTTGTTTCACCGCGACTGCCAGGCGCGCAATGAAACTGCGATAGTCATTAATCTGAGCAATATTCATTCCGCTACGACCCGATTCATTGAGCCGCTGGATATATTCTTCATGATAGTGACGCAGTTCAATCAACTTAGCCTCATGTTGATCGACCACCTTACGGTATTCACTCAATGCCAACGCGGCATCGTCTTCACGTTCTTGCGCAATTTTAGCAACGGGTTTCAGGCGTCGAGATTTCAAGATAGCATCTCAGTCAGCCAACTATTGATCCGCAGGCATCACGTTGCTCGCCACCATCGGCTGGCTCAACAATGCTGATAACTGCTGCCTGCCGTTTTGGAAGTCGACCGATTCCGAAATATTTTGCTGTAAAAAAGCGCGCAGCTGCGGGTAAAATTCAATCGCCTCATCTACCTCAGGGTCACTGCCTCGGGTATAGGCGCCAACATTAATCAGATCGCGATTCTGTTGATAACAGGAATAAAGTTGTTTAAAGCGACGGACTTCCTGTTGATGCGCTTCATCGGTGATCTCCGTCATTACACGGCTGATCGATGCCTCGATATCGATAGCAGGATAATGCCCTGCATCTGCGAGTTTACGTGATAATACAAAATGGCCGTCCAGGATGGCGCGCGCCGCATCGGCGATCGGATCTTGTTGATCATCCCCTTCTGTTAATACCGTGTAAAATGCAGTAATCGAGCCACCATTTTCAGTGGTACCGGCACGTTCAACCAGCTGGGGTAACTTGGCAAACACAGAGGGTGGATAACCCTTGGTCGCCGGTGGCTCTCCAATCGCCAGCGCAATTTCACGCTGCGCCTGTGCAAAGCGTGTCAATGAATCCATCAATAATAGTACCCGTTTTCCCTGGTCACGAAAATACTCAGCAATGCTGGTCGCTAACATTGCGCCGTGCATTCGCATCAGTGGAGGATTATCCGCCGGGGTTGCTACGACAACCGCACGTGCCATACCTTCTGTCCCTAAAATCGTATCGGTAAACTCCTTGACCTCACGGCCTCGTTCACCGATCAGTCCTACGACGACGACATCCGCATTGGTATAGCGTGTCATCATACCGAGCAACACACTCTTACCGACACCACTGCCGGCAAACAACCCTAAACGCTGACCGCGTCCAACCGTTAACAATGTATTGATGGCCCTAACCCCGACGTCGAGTGGCTCTCGAATGGGGGGACGACGCAGTGGATTCATCGGGCGACCGCGCAATGGCACACGTGTCTCAGCGCGCAGCGGCCCCTTGTCGTCCAGAGGATTACCGGCACCATCCACCACGCGACCCAGTAGGTCTTTACCCACCAATGCCTCATACGCCTGTGTAGAGGGTATAACCTTGGCGTTAGGAACAATCCCGTGAACTTCACCGCTCGGCATGAGGTAAGTTTTATCACCTGAAAAGCCCACCACTTCCGCTTCAATCGGCGCAGAACTGATACTGCTAATTAAACAGCGTCCACCCACCGCAACCTGACAACCCACCGCCTCAAGTGTCAAACCGACCATACGGGTTAACTTGCCTTCCACAATTAATGTAGGCAGATCGCCCATTTTTTCACGGTAAGCGCTAATACGTTCTTTCCAGATAGAGCTACGAAGTTGCATCTGTATCACTTCCTCTGCGATCACCGTCCCGGTCACCACCCATCAATTCAGCAACGATCGCTGCCAGGCGAGTCTCGATAGTCGAATCAAGCTGTGCATTTTCAGTTTCAAGACGACAGCCGCCGCGCGTTAATGCGGGATCTTCCACCACCGTCCACGCACCTTGTTCAGAAATTGACAGCGCTTCTTTAAGCAACTCAGCATCTTCTGGGTGTAAAAATATTTTGATCATACGAGATGTCGTCGGTAATATGGCAGCCGCTTCACGCACCACCGCGACAATTTCATCTGGGTTGGCTTTGATCTCTCTGCGCACCATATGTTTCGCAATAGTCATTGCCAGACTCACCAGTTCACTCACGACCTCATCATCAAGCGTTTCGAGAGGCTTTGATAACTGCTGTATCACCTGGGCTAAATTCTGCGCCTGCTGGTTAAGACTCTCCTGTCCAGCGACCATACCGTCCTGTTTACCTTTTGCAAAGCCCTCTTCATAAGCCTCCTGGCGACGTTGTTCAATCTCTTTATGCGTTGGTTCTAGCTGTGCCTGTCGAGCACTTCCAGCCTTCATCCCGACTTCAGGTAACTTCCAGCGCGGACAATCTTCGGAGCCCTCGGAAGGAATGATGCGGTTAGACATACTCATCGGAACCACCGCCACCCAGTTGAATATCACCTGACTCAGCCATCCGTCTTGCGATCGCTAGAATCTCTTTCTGAGACGCTTCTACTTCACTTAATTTTACTGGACCTCGCGCCTCGAGATCATCCCGTAACATTTCACTGGCACGTTTAGACATATTATCAAATATCTTCGCCTGCATATCAGGCTCGGAACCTTTCAGTGCTAACACTAATGTCTCAGATGAAACCTCACGTAACAGCGCCTGTATACCACGATCATCAATTTCCGAAAGATCGGCAAAAACAAACATAAGGTCCTGAATACGTTCACCAAGCTCAGTGTCAAACTCAGTGATTTGATCCATGATCGTGCCATCCTCACCACCACCAATAAAATTGAGTATATCCGCTGCGGTCTTAATGCCACCAACGGAGGCTGATTTAACCGCAGTATTTCCTTTAAACTGTTTTTCAATCACGTTATTCAATTCATTAAGTGCCGAAGGCTGCAGGCGATCAAGCGTAGCAATTCTAAGCAGTACATCTGCCCGTATTTTTTCTGGCAATAAAGTAATGACTTCGGCCGCCTGCTCAGCATCAAGGTAAGAGAGCACCACAGAGATAATTTGAGGATGTTCAAGTCGAATCACTTCAACGACCGCGCGAGGATCCATCCACTTCAACTGTTCAAGGCCTGATGAGTTAGTCCCTGTTAATACACGGTCAATAACACTTCCGGCCTTATCCTCGCCTAACGCCTTTATCAAAACACTTTTC
>CALZIG010000135.1 GCA_945787585.1 uncultured Gammaproteobacteria bacterium
AGTTGGACATCACGAAGCTTGGATGGCCGGTGCCACAACCGAGATTTACTAAACGTCCTTCGGCCAGCATGATGATGCGGTTGCCGTTCGGCAGGATGATGTGATCTACCTGTGGCTTGATATTTTCCCACTCATATTTGCGCATGCCATTGATGTCGATCTCGTTATCAAAGTGGCCGATGTTACAAACGATGGTCTGATTTTTCATCTGAACCATATGGTCATGGGTGATGATATCTTTGTTGCCGGTGGTGGTGACAAAGATGTCGCCGATTGGCGCGGCTTCTTCCATCGTGATTACGCGAAAACCTTCCATTGCTGCCTGTAGTGCGCAGATTGGATCGATTTCGGTGATCATCACGGTGGCGCCGAGGCCTTTCAATGATTGAGCAGACCCTTTGCCCACATCGCCATAACCCGCAACGATGGCCACTTTGCCTGCGATCATGACATCGGTCGCACGTTTGATGCCGTCGACCAGTGATTCACGACAGCCGTAGAGGTTATCGAATTTTGATTTGGTCACTGAGTCATTGACGTTCATCGCCGGGAATAGCAGTTCGCCCGCTTGCACCATTTCGTACAGACGGTGTACGCCGGTGGTGGTCTCTTCGGTGACGCCCTGAATGTTGGCCGCCTGTTTGGTCCAGAACTGTTTGTCCTCTTCCATCACGCGCGCCAGTACACCGAGCACACATTTCATCTCTTCGTTGTCGGTGGTCTCCGGGCCTGGCACGACACCACTCTTCTCATACTCAACGCCTTTATGTACCAGCAGTGTCGCATCGCCACCGTCGTCGAGGATCATATTGGCAGTTTCGCCATTGGGCCATCTGAATGCCTGCTCGGTGCACCACCAGTACTCTTCGAGGGTTTCACCCTTCCACGCGAACACAGGGATACCGGCAGCCGCAATCGCCGCTGCGGCGTGATCCTGGGTTGAGAAGATGTTACATGAGACCCAGCGCACTTCGGCACCCAGTGCGGTGAGGGTTTCGATCAGCACCGCGGTCTGGATCGTCATGTGCAGGCTGCCCATGATGCGTGCGCCCTTGAGCGGTTTTTCGGTGCCGTATTTTTCACGCAGCGCCATGAGACCGGGCATTTCGGTCTCAGCGATGTTCATTTCTTTACGGCCCCAGGCAGCTAGGGATAGATCGGCGATTTTATAATCGGTAAATTGAGACATTAATTGTCCTCCAAATTTTACCGAGCGCCGTTGTTACAGAAGCCTCTTTCCGAGCCTGGCAAGCCTCTATGAACTTGTCGCAGCGCTCCTCGGAGTGAGGGAGAAATCTTAAAAAGTTAAATTGAATGGTTCGTATCGGTCATTCCGGGGCTGAAGTTTAATTCAGGTTGGCGTATGAATAAACCCCAACCTGAATTTTGCTCCTTCAGCCGCGCGCTGATTTCGTGATTTATTCTTACAAACTAGATGCCGGCAGCATCGCGCAGTGCATCCGCCTTGTCGGTCCGTTCCCAGGTGAAGTTGGGCTCTTCGCGACCAAAGTGACCGTATGCGGCGGTGGGCCCGTAGATTGGACGGAGCAGATCGAGCATTGCAATCAGTCCTTTGGGACGCAGGTCGAAGTGCTCACGCACCAGTGTCACGATTTTGTCATCGGCGATCTTGCCGGTGCCGAAGGTGTCGACTGAAATGGATGTGGGTTCAGCCACACCGATGGCGTAGGAGATCTGAATCTCGCAACGATCGGCAAGGCCAGCAGCCACAATATTCTTCGCAACATAACGGCCCGCATAGGCTGCCGAGCGATCAACCTTAGAAGGGTCTTTGCCGGAAAAGGCACCGCCGCCATGACGCGCCATGCCACCATAGGTGTCGACGATGATCTTGCGACCGGTCAGGCCACAGTCACCCACAGGGCCACCAACCACAAAACGACCGGTCGGGTTAAGGTGGTACTGGGTCGTTTTGCTGAGCCATTCGGCCGGTAGGGTCGGCTTGATGATCTCTTCCATCACCGCTTCACGCAGTGCTTCGGTGCTGATGTCAGGGCTGTGCTGGGTTGATAGCACGACCGCTTCAATGCCGACCGGCTTGTGATCTTCATAGCGAAAGGTGACCTGACTCTTGGCGTCCGGGCGCAGCCACGGCAAGGTGCCATTTTTGCGCACTTCGGCCTGACGCTTGACCAGCTTGTGGGCATAGTGAACCGGCGCAGGCATCAAAACATCAGTCTCGTTGCTGGCGTAGCCAAACATCAGTCCCTGATCGCCGGCGCCCTGTTCGTGGTCGTCAAACTCGTCGACGCCCTGCGCGATGTCCGGTGACTGTTTGTCAATCGAGGTGATCACGGCGCAGGATTCCCAGTCGAAGCCCATATCTGAGCTGTTGTAGCCGATCTCTTTGACGGTCTTGCGGACGATGTCCTGCATGTCGACCCACGCTGTAGTAGTGATTTCGCCGGAGAGGATCACCATGCCGGTGTTGACCATGGTTTCGCAGGCGACGCGTGCGGCAGGGTCCTGTTCAAAAATGGCGTCGAGCACTGCGTCGGAGATTTGATCGGCAACCTTATCCGGGTGGCCTTCAGAAACAGATTCAGAAGTGAAGAGATGTGATGTTGTCATGCCGTCCTCTATGAGTTTTATGACGAGTTGATTTGGCTTGAATTGCGAATTTTTACTCGATTTTGCATATCAAAACGCGAAAGGTTAGCGATTGTAGCGACTTGCTGGCGAGATGTCATTAGCGCTTAATTTCATCGCCTTTGAATCGAAGGGTGTTTGCGGCGCGATGAGCGACGTATAATGCGGTTTTTAATGTTAGGAGAGGGTGCCATTATGGTGAGTCTTGAGACCCCGTTGTGTGAATTTGGTAAAGCTGCGATTGATTTTGATCTGCCCGGTGTCGATGGCAAGCGTTGGACGCTGGCCGACTGCAAGGGTGAAAACGGTTTGCTGGTGATGTTTATCTGCAATCACTGTCCTTATGTGAAGGCGATCCGTGAGCGGATTGTGCGGGACGCGCGTGAATTACAGGCCAGCGGCGTGAATTTTGTGGCGATTATGTCCAATGACCCCACTGATTATCCCGAGGACTCCTTTGAAAATATGCAGAAAGTGGCGGCTGAGTTTGATTTTCCTTTTCCGTATCTATTAGATGAGACTCAGGCAGTCGCCAAGGCCTATGGGGCGATCTGTACCCCAGATTTTTTCGGCTACAACGGTCAGCTTGAGTTGCAGTACCGCGGTCGGCTCGACGCCAGTCGTAAGGAGGCCGCGCCGCAGGATGCGCGACGTGAGCTCTTTGAGGCGATGCAGTTAGTGGCGCAAACGGGAGAAGGGCCGCGTGAGCAGATTCCTAGCATGGGGTGCTCCATAAAGTGGATTTCTTCTGAATAAACATGATTTTGAGAGAGATTCACCGCAGTTTAGCCGTTGTTTCGCTCAAAAGCGGCGTTAACCGCGATTGACTGACGCCCATATCTTATTGTTCATAAAGAACTTTCTGTTTTCCTGGTGATTGGCTATTGCCGAACAGGCACGGGTGAGCGAAAATAGCCGGTTCTTGTCGATAGAAGTAATCGGTGAAATTAAGTGGTTGAGTCGGTTGGTTTTTGACTTTCTCCTCTCATCGGGGAGATGGGTATTGTTTGATACCGGACAGCAGCGAGCATAAGTAGTTCTGTGTGCGTGACCTGACCTATCGACAATTGACGCAGCAATGTCTTTGTATCCGCGGAGTATTTTGAGGCGCACTTAGTCGCTAGCTAAGGTGCCCGCTGATAGTGGCTATAATTGGTAGTCGTTTAGATGAAAAGCGTTCAGTGACGCGCGACAGCGCCTGGGCTGATCCGGTTGCCTGAAAGAAAGTCGGCAAGGGCTAAAAGAATTTACAAGGCAGCGATGGTGGAAAACTATCGGTGCTGAAACAGTTTTTATTTTTGATATTAGGAGAAAGCAATGCCATCTCGTAGAGATCTAGCAAATGCCGTTCGTGCGCTGAGCATGGATGCGGTACAGAAAGCCAATTCTGGGCATCCAGGGGCACCAATGGGGATGGCGGATATCGCTGAGGTTTTGTGGAACGATAATATGAACCACAATCCAGCCAACCCAAACTGGAGCAACCGCGACCGTTTTATTTTGTCGAATGGTCACGGCTCAATGCTGATCTACTCTCTGTTACATCTGACGGGCTACGACCTCGCTATTGATGATCTAAAACAGTTTCGTCAACTGCATTCGAGAACGCCGGGGCATCCTGAATATGGTTATGCACCGGGTGTTGAAACCACCACTGGCCCACTCGGTCAGGGTATTACCAATGGTGTGGGCATGGCGATCGCTGAAAAAGCACTGGCGGCGCAGTTCAATCAGAAGGGTGATGAAATTGTTGACCATCACACCTATGTGTTCCTCGGCGATGGCTGCCTGATGGAAGGCATCTCCCACGAAGCTTGTTCACTGGCAGGTACATTGGGGCTGGGCAAACTGATCGCATTCTGGGATGACAATGGTATCTCTATTGATGGGCACGTGGATGGCTGGTTCACTGATGATACCCCTAAGCGTTTTGAATCTTACGGTTGGCATGTGATTGCGGACGTTGATGGCCACGATGCTGACGCAGTTGCCAAAGCGATTAGTGACGCGAAGGCGATGACAGATAAACCGACCATGATCTGTTGTAAAACCACCATCGGTTTTGGTTCGCCGAATAAGGCGGGCACCCACGCCTGTCACGGCGCAGCACTAGGACAGGACGAGATTAACTTGACCAAAGCTGCACTGGGTTGGGATCACGGCGCATTTGAAATACCTGCTGATATCTATGCTGGTTGGGATGCAAAAGAGAAAGGTGCGGCAGCAGAAGCGGCGTGGAATGAAAAGTTTGCTGCATACAAAGCAAAATTCCCAGCGCTGGCAGCGGAATATGAGCGTCGTGTCGCGGGTGATCTGCCTGCTGATTGGGCAGCTAAGTCGGCTGATTACATCGCTGGCGTTAATGCCGCAGCAAAAAGCCCAGCCACACGTCAGGCATCACTGGCGGCTATCGAAGCCTATTCACCCATATTGCCTGAGTTGTTTGGTGGCTCCGCTGATCTGGGTTGCTCAAACCTGACCGAATGGTCTGGTTACAAACCAATGGACAGCAATGAGGTGCCTAACTATATTCGCTACGGTGTGCGTGAATTCGGAATGTCTGCGATCATGAACGGCATTACCTTGCACGGCGGCCTGATCCCGTTTGGCGCGACCTTCCTGATGTTCTCTGAGTACGCCCGTAACGCACTGCGTATGGCGGCGCTGATGAAGATCCGCACCATTTTTGTGTTTACCCACGATTCGATTGGCCTGGGCGAAGATGGCCCAACCCATCAGCCTGTCGAGCAGATTCCTACCCTGCGTATGATTCCGAACATGGCCGTGTGGCGTCCTTGCGATGCAGTCGAAGCGGCTGTCGCCTGGGCACAGGCGATTGAACGTAAAGATGGCCCGTCGACGTTGATCTTTTCTCGTCAGGCGCTGGATCATCAGACACGTACCGATGCGCAGATTGCGGACATCACTAAAGGTGGTTACATTCTGAAAGATTGTGACGGTACACCTGATGCGATCATCATCGGCACAGGTTCCGAAGTTTCACTGGCAACAGGCGCTGCAGCAGCGATGACGGGTAAGAAGGTTCGTGTTGTTTCGATGCCTTCTACCACTGTTTTTGATGCACAGGACGAGGCTTATCGTTCATCAGTGCTGATCAAAGGTGTGCCAACGGTCGCTGTTGAAGCTGCCGTGACCGGCGGCTGGTACAAGTATGCGGACGCGGTCGTTGGCATCGACCACTTTGGTGAGTCTGCGCCAGCGGGTGAACTGTTTAAAGAATTTGGTTTTACTGTAGAGAATGTAGTCGCTGCGGTTGAAGGCGTTCTTTAATCAACCATGATTAAGTCCGCCGCGCTGTTTTTATAGCGCAGGCGGCGAAATATTTTTATTTACCTTTAGGAGTAAAGTTGTAATGGCAATTAAAATCGGTATTAACGGCTTTGGTCGTATCGGTCGTATGGCCTTCCGTGCAGTGGCACAAGAGTTCGATGACATGGAGATTGTTGCGATCAATGATCTGCTGGACGCCGACTATCTGGCGTACATGCTGAAATATGACTCTGTACATGGTCGTTTCGACGGTGAAGTTTCTGTCGATAACGGTGCGCTGATTGTTAACGGTAAGAAGATTCGCCTGACCGCTGAGCGTAACCCAGCTGACCTGAAATGGAATGAAGTCGATGTCGACATCGTGCTGGAATGTACCGGTTTCTTCCTGACTGAAGAGACCTGTCAGGCGCACATCGATGCGGGTGCGAAGAAGGTTGTGCAGTCTGCGCCTTCTAAGGATGCCACCCCAATGTTCGTCTATGGCGTTAACCA
>CALZIG010000136.1 GCA_945787585.1 uncultured Gammaproteobacteria bacterium
GTGCTGGAAAATGGTGCCGAGGGAGAGACTCGAACTCTCACGACCGCAAGGCCATCGGATTTTGAATCCGACGCGTCTACCAGTTCCGCCACCCCGGCACGGGGAACGCGGATTATACAAGTGTTCGATGCAACGTGACAAGCAGACCGTGTCGATAATAGCTAAACAGAATGAGTGACCGCAGTAGAGATGATGCAGCTTTCCGATTTTAATTTTGATTTACCCCCCGATTTGATTGCACAGCGGCCCTTAACGGAGCGTACCCAGAGTCGCCTGTTATGCCTTGATGGTGCAAAGGGTGAATGGCGTGACCAACAATTTGCGCAGTTACCAACGCTACTTAATAAAGATGATCTACTCGTCCTTAATAACACCCGCGTGATTCCGGCGCGTATTTTTGGTACAAAAGCGAGTGGCGGGCGTATCGAGGTCATGCTGGAGCGTGTACTCAGTGACAGTGAACTTTTGGTGCAGATCCGAGCCAGCAAAGCCCCCAAAGTGGGTGGGCAGTTACTGCTGGGTGAAGAGGGCATTAAGGCTGAAGTCATTGCACGCGATAACGGTTTTTATCAGCTGCGCCTTGATGATCAACGTAGCGCAATTGCGGTCGTACAGGCGATTGGTCACATGCCGCTGCCGCCGTACATTGATCGTTCAGATGACGCATTTGATCAGCAGCGTTACCAAACGATATTTGCTGAGCACCCCGGCGCGGTCGCGGCGCCCACGGCGGGTCTTCATTTTGATCAATCGATACTGGACGAAATCAGCGCCAAAGGAGTCAGGCAGACGACAGTCACGTTGCATGTTGGCGCAGGCACCTTTCAGCCGGTACGGGTCGATGACATCGCCACGCATGAAATGCACTATGAATATGTCGAAGTACCGCAGGCCACTTGTGATGCCATCATCGAGACAAGAGCGCGTGGTGGGCGGGTGATTGCGGTCGGCACCACCGTGGTTCGCAGCCTTGAAACCGCGTCCCAAGCGGGTGTGCCGAGCGCGTTCAGTGGCGAAACGAATATCTTTATCTACCCCGGTTATCGTTTCAGTTGTGTCGATGCGCTGGTGACCAATTTTCACATGCCAGAATCGACGCTATTGATGCTGGTGAGTGCCTTTGGTGGCCGTGAAAATATGCTGGCGGCCTACCGACACGCCATTGAACAGCGTTATCGCTTTTACAGCTATGGCGATGCGATGTTTATTACACCGCTCCCGGAAGCGATCTTGAAACTGGCTTGATGTGATAGCAATATATAATAGAAAAAGGATCAGCGATGCAGTTTGACCTGTTAGGCAATGATGGCGCGGCACGGCGCGGGCGTATGCGCTTTGAACGTGGCGATGTTGAGACACCGGCCTTTATGCCGGTAGGGACATGTGCCACGGTAAAGTCGGTGACGCCTGAAGCGGTGCGTGACACCGGCGCGGAGATTATCCTAGGTAATACCTTTCATTTGATGCTGCGCCCCGGTACTGAAGTGGTGGCGGCCCACGGTGATCTGCACGATTTTATGAACTGGCCGCGCCCAATCCTGACCGACTCGGGGGGCTTTCAGGTCTTCAGTCTGGGTGAACTGCGTAAAATCACCGAAGAGGGTGTCACTTTTCGCTCACCCGTGAATGGTGACAAGATTTTTCTCGGCCCGGAAGAGTCGATTGCAGTGCAGCGCACACAGGGTTCAGATGTGGTGATGATCTTTGACGAGTGCACCCCGCATCCCGCCACGGAAGAGGCGGCGCGGGCGTCGATGGAGTTGTCTTTGCGCTGGGCCGAGCGAAGCAACGTAGCGCATGCCGGCGCACCGTCGGCGCTGTTTGGCATCATTCAGGGCGGCATGTATGAATCGCTGCGGGACAGATCACTACAAGGGCTACTCGATATCGGCTTCGATGGTTATGCGATTGGTGGCCTTTCGGTGGGTGAGCCCAAAGCGGATATGATGCGCATTCTGAGCCATACCACGCCGCAGATGCCTGCGTCGAAACCGCGCTATCTGATGGGGGTGGGGAAGCCTGAGGATATCGTCGAGGCGGTACGCCGTGGGATCGATATGTTTGACTGTGTGATGCCGACGCGCAATGCCCGAAATGGCCACCTTTTTGTTGAAAGTGGCGTCGTGCGCATTCGTAATGCGCAATATCGTGACGATACGAACCCGCTGGATGAGGCGTGCGGATGCTACACCTGCGCCCATTATAGTCGTGCCTACCTGCGCCATCTTGCGGCGACCAACGAAATGCTGGGGGCTACCCTTAACTCCATTCATAACCTTTTTTACTATCAGACGGTTATGTCGGGCTTACGGGGCGCGATTGAGGCTGGCGAGTTGGCACAATTTGTTGCGGATTTTTATGCAAAACGCGCGCAAGCGGTGCCGCCTGTGTCATAATGCTGCGCTGTTGAATTACTGGTTTTGATAGGAGAGGGAAGAAAAATGAGCTTTTTTATTAATGAAGCGTGGGCAGAGGGTGCTGCGGCTCCTTCTGCGGGTTCTGAACTGATGGGCCTGCTGCCATTGATAGTGATCTTTGTGATTTTTTACTTTTTGCTGCTGAGACCTCAGATGAAACGTAGCAAAGAGCACCGTACCATGGTGGCCGCGCTGGCCAAGGGCGATGAGGTGGTCACATCGGGTGGTGTGCTCGGCAAGATTACCAGCGTAGACGAAAGTTTTATTGGACTGGATATCGCCAATGGAGTGGAGATTAAGGTACAACGGAGCGCCGTCTCTGCATTGATGCCCAAGGGTACGATGAAAGGCAAAGCATAAAAGTACTGTAGCAAGTAAAGGCTGGTTGACGATGAATCAATACCCCGTTTGGAAATACGTCCTGATTGTAGCTGTGCTCCTCACCGGCGCACTGTATGCACTCCCTAACCTCTACGGTGATGACCCCTCAGTGCAGGTGTCGCCACTAAGAGGCGCAGTGGTGGACGACGAGAGTCGCGCCCGTGTGACCGGATTGCTGAAAGGCGAAGGGCTCTCTTTTAAATCCTTTGAAGAGACTGAACGAGGCATGTTGATTCGCTTCAACAGTACCGAAGATCAGTATCGTGCCAAGGATATTATCGATGCAAAGATGGGCGATAGTTATGTCTCAGCACTTAACTTGACACCCGCGACGCCTGCATGGCTAACTTCATTGAATGCTGCACCGATGTATCTTGGGCTTGATCTGCGTGGGGGTGTCCATTTTCTAATGGAAGTGGATATGGTGGCTGCGCTGCGGCAGGCGGGCGAGCGTTATGTCAGTGACCTGCGCGCCATCTTACGGGGCGAAAAAGTGCGCTATCTCACCATCGCCAGAGTCGCGAGTGGCCATGCGGTGGAGATCAAGTTTCGTGATATTGCAGATCGTGATGCCGCACAAAGTCTTATCCGTAAGGAATTCCCTCGTTTGTTGCTTGAAGAAGAAGCTCGCGGCAACGATACTTTTCTGGTGGCAACGATCAGCGACCAGGAGTTGCGTGAAATCAAGAAGCTGGCACTGCAGCAGAATGTCGTCACGCTACGTAACCGTGTCAACGAATTGGGTGTGGCCGAACCGGTGGTACAGCAACAGGGTGAAAACCGTATTGTAGTACAACTGCCGGGGATTCAGGATACCGCACGAGCGAAGGAGATACTTGGCGCGACGGCAACGCTTGAATTCAGGATGGCCGTTGAAAATGGGGATGTTGAGGCAGCACTCGCAGGCCGACCACCGGTGGGAACGCGGCTTTATAAAGAGCGTAATGGCAGTCCTATTCTGCTGAAGAAGCGCATCATCGTTACTGGTGATCAGATTATTGATGCCGCCTCCGGTATCGAACAGCAAAATGGATCCCCCACGGTCTTCATCTCCCTTGATAGTAAGGGCGCTCGCAAGATGGCAGATACCACGCGTGAAAATATTGGCAAGCCCATGGCGGTGGTTTTCATTGAAAACAAGGTAGATATTAAACGTGTTGATGGCGAGCTGGTAAAGAGCAAGAAAAAGGTTGAAGAGGTGATCAACGTTGCGGTGATTCGTGATCAGTTCAGTAAACGTTTTCAGATTACCGGTTTAGACAGCACCGATGAAGCGCGTGACCTCGCGCTCCTATTGAGGGCGGGTGCACTGGCGGCACCGATTGAAATTGTCGAAGAACGCACCGTTGGTCCAAGCCTCGGTCAGGATAATATCGATCAGGGAACGAACTCCGTGATCGTCGGTTTTATCATTGTGATGATCTTTATGGCAGTGTGGTATCGCGTTTTTGGGCTGGTAGCGAATATTGCACTGGCAGTCAATCTGGTGATGATTGTTGCGGTGCTTTCGATGTTGCAGGCCACCCTGACGTTGCCGGGTATTGCTGGAATCGTGTTGACGGTGGGGATGGCTGTCGACGCCAATGTGCTGATCTTTGAACGTATTCGAGAAGAGCTGCGCAGTGGCAATACGCCTCAGGCCAGTATCAATGCCGGTTACGATAAGGCGCTTTCGACCATTGCAGATGCCAATATCACCACGTTGATTGCAGCGTTGGTGCTATATGCCTTCGGTACTGGACCCATTAAAGGTTTTGCCATCACGCTGTCGATCGGCATTATCACCTCAATGTTTACTGCGATTATGGGCACACGTGCCGTGATTAATTTGATATACGGTCGTCGTAAAGTTAAAAAGCTGGCGATCTAAAACTTAGATGGCCGCAATGAATGAATGGATGAATGATTAGATGAAAATATTCAATAAAGAGCCTTCATTTGATTTTATGGGCAAGCGCAAGCTGGCGCTGGTAATGTCATTAATACTGGTCATTATCTCCATAGGATCACTCGCTACCCGGGGTCTAAACTTCGGTATCGACTTCACGGGCGGCACCCTGATTGAGGTCGGCTATAACAACACGGTTGATCTTGGTGATGTGCGTGAAACGCTGGCCGACGCCGGTTATGGTGATGCGATTGCACAGCATTTTGGCACTTCAAAAGATGTTCTGATTCGCGTCCCCCCTCATGGTGAAAAAAGTGATGCAGATTTGAGTAATGATGTGCTCGATGCACTGCATGCAGCGGCGGGTAGCGATGAAGTAGAGATGCGTCGTGTTGAGTTTGTAGGGCCACAGGTCGGTGATGAATTGACCGAAGACGGTGGTCTGGCAATGATCTACGCACTGTTCGGTATCCTTATCTATGTTACATTGCGTTTTGAGAAACGTTTTGCAGTGGGTTCAGTCGCTGCATTGGTACATGACGTGGTGATTACTCTGGGTATCTTTTCGCTGCTTCAGCTGGAGTTCGATCTCACCACATTAGCGGCGATACTGGCGGTGATTGGTTACTCGTTGAACGATACCATCGTGGTGTTCGATCGTATCCGTGAGAATTTCCGTAAAATGCGCAAAGGTACACCGGTCGAAATCGCTAATCGCTCGATTAACCAGATGCTCTCGCGTACATTGGTCACCTCGATTACAACGCTGTTTGTGCTGTTAGCGCTGTTCGTGCTTGGTGGAGCGATTATTCATAGCTTCGCGACTGCGTTGATTATCGGTATCGTTGTTGGCACTTACTCATCCGTCTATGTGGCAAGTGCCACTGCGCTGGCCTTAGGGATCAACAAGCAGGATTTGATGCCGATTAAAAAAGAGGGTGAGCAGGAAACGCTTGGTGACCTGCCCTGATCACTATTGAGATTGGTTGGTGGGCGCTTTAGCCCATCCAATTTAATTTATTCAATTTTTAACGATGGCTGTTGAGATGTTGCATTCATCATGTCACTGGCTATCATCTCATCTTCAGCCACTTCGATACGGTTACGCCCCATTCGTTTAGCACGATAGAGCAGTTGATCTGCGCGTTCTATCATTGCCTCTGGCGTTTCCCCTGCGGTGTAGAGTGCAATCCCGGCTGAAAAAGTAGGAATGGGATAAGTAGCGCCATCATATTGGAAGGTGCATTGACTGGTGCGGCCCCGCACTTTTTCCAGCGCACGTAGGGCGCCTTTGATATCGGTGTTTGGCAGGATAATGGCAAACTCTTCGCCACCATAGCGGGAGGCGAGGTCATGATGCCTGAAGCCTGAGAGTGCCCGTTCAGCAAAGCTGCGCAGCACTTCATCGCCTGTGTTATGTCCGTAACGGTCGTTGATTGATTTAAACGCATCAAGATCGATGAGTGCGAGACAGAGCGGATATTCATAGCGCTGTACCCGTGATACTTCATCTTCGATGCGCTTGTAAAAGGCGCGCCGATTGGGCAGCTGGGTAAGTTCGTCCGTTAAGCTAAGCGTATGCGCTTTTTTGAGTTCATCGCTCAGGTCCTGGCCTTCGCTTTCGATCATATGTAAGAACTTGGTAGCGTTATCGAGTTTTTCAGTTAATGAGTTGTGCCCTTGCAGGAGTGTTGATATTTCATTCGACAGTTCCTGTTTGAGTGTCTGTAGTTCGCCGGCATTATTGCTGTTGTTGATGTTGTTACGTTCGTTATCTAGCGCTTTTCCAAGGGCTCTATTTTGCTCTGCAACTTCAGATAAATGGAGTGAAAGGGCGGCCTGAATCTCTTCCATTCTTTTACGTTTTTTATCTAACAGTCTAAATTCGCTGTTGGTTTTTTGCTCTTCGATGACAGGTGGTAATGGAGTAGGAACGGGATCGATGTAGTGAAATGTATCCTCGGTTTCCGCCTGCGTTGCAGATCCGATATCACCCCGTTGCATATCGCTTGTTGAACTGTTTTTTGTAAGGGAATCACCGCTAATGATTGCTTCAATCGTCGCTTTTATTGCATTGAGTTCAGCTACACCAGGCTGACTGTCGAGCCTTAGTTTAAGTAGTGCTAAATGTTGTTTAATAGGGGCATCTTTTTCACTGGATTGACTGTGATAAGTCATCAATGTTGAGAGCAACGAGCGGTAAGCTTGATACTGATGGCGTTGCTCTGTTTCGTTAGCAGTAAGCACACTCTTGATATGAGTATGAATAATATCGATCTCAGCCTGGTTCTGACTGGAGAATTCCAGAAGCCTCAGGATGGTCGAGGTACTGTTATGTTCAGAAAAAGCTGTCATTTTTTATTACTTGCTTACTTACTACTCCGGGGTCCCTCCCTAAATATAAAGTCAATTTTATGACTATTATACCGGAAACCATTGCGGACACTCGAATTTTATATTAATAATGTATGATTAATTCTTATGATGAAGTTAATCCATTGTTTATCAATATCTTAATGATAACAGTTATGTTTTTTTAATGATCCAAATGGAGGCTTTTAACTGCGTAGCGTACGGGGGTGAGAAATGAAGATGTGGTTAAAATTAATCATTACAAGGGGGCAGGAAGTAATTAACATAGAGATGTAGCATCTTGATAATGAGTAATTTTTAGCGATCAGGTATCATACCCCGCTTTGGTTTTGATGAATTGTGGGCGCTGTCGTGAAGGTTGCCCGGGCTATTTTGGAGAAAGTGAATAGATGTTTACATCGGATATGACAATTGCGGGTTTTGATGAAGTGCTGTCCTCGGCAATGGAAAATGAAGCCCGCCGACAAGAGGAGCACATTGAACTGATCGCTTCGGAAAATTACACCAGCCCTCGTGTAATGGAGGCGCAGGGGTCTGTGTTGACCAATAAATATGCCGAGGGCTATCCGTTCAAGCGTTACTATGGCGGCTGTGAGCATGTTGATATTGTTGAACAGCTTGCGATTGACCGCCTCAAAGAACTCTTCGGTGCCGATTACGCCAACGTACAGCCGCACTCTGGCTCGCAGGCCAATGCAGCGGTCTACCTTGCGTTACTAAATGCAGGGGACACCATACTTGGTATGAGCCTGGCCCATGGCGGACATCTAACGCATGGATCGAAGGTCAACTTCTCCGGCAAGATTTTCAATGCCGTGCAATATGGTCTGAATGAAGCGATGGGCGAAATCGATTACGATCAGGCCGAGGCGCTGGCGCTTGAACATAAACCGAAAATGGTGATTGCAGGTTTTAGTGCTTATTCGCGCGTGGTTGACTGGCAACGTTTCCGCGAGATTGCAGATAAGGTCGGCGCCTACCTGGTCGTGGACATGGCCCACGTGGCTGGACTGATAGCGGCAGGTGTCTACCCGAGCCCGGTTCACATAGCCGATGTCACCACTTCGACCACACACAAGACATTACGCGGCCCACGTGGCGGAATTATTCTGGCGAAGCGCAATCCTGAGATTGAGAAAAAACTTAATTCAATGGTTTTTCCCGGTACACAGGGTGGCCCATTGATGCACGTGATTGCAGGTAAAGCCGTCGCCTTCAAAGAGGCACTGTTGCCCGAGTTTAAGGTCTATCAACAGCAAGTGGTGGCCAATGCGCAGGCGATGGCGACCGTGATGCAGGAACGTGGTTATAAAATCGTTTCCGGAAAGACCGAAAATCATCTATTTCTGGTGGACCTGATCGATAAGGGCATGACCGGAAAAGCGGCCGATGCCGCACTCGGTGCTAGTAATATTACGGTTAACAAAAATAGCGTACCCAATGATCCGCAGTCACCGTTTGTGACCAGTGGTGTTCGTATCGGCACCCCAGCAATTACCACCCGTGGATTTAAGGAAGATGAGTCGAAGCAACTGGCGGGCTGGATCTGTGATGTGCTGGATGATCTGGGCAATGACGCCGTCGTTAAACGCGTTAAAGGTGAAGTGTTGGCGATTTGCGAACGCTTTCCGGTCTATAAATAGCTGGCAACATGTCACGCAATACGCCGCTTGTTGAGGGATATTTGATAACTTTTTCGCTACGCTGAGTATCACGATATGCACTGTCCATTCTGTGGTGAAGCAGATACCAAGGTGATCGATTCACGCCTCGCCAGCGATGGCGATGTTGTGCGTCGTCGGCGCGAATGCGTCACCTGTAGTGAGCGCTTCACCACCTTTGAAACGGCAGAACTAGCATTGCCTCGCATGGTAAAAAGCGATGGTACGCGTGAGCCTTTTAATGAGGAAAAACTGCGAGCGGGCGTGTTGCGGGCGATGGAAAAACGCCCGGTCAATATCGAGGACATCGACAGTGCCATCAACCGCATTAAACATAAACTGCGTGCCAGCGGTGAACGAGAGATCCCTTCGGGCAGGTTGGGTGAGTGGGTGATGGCAGAGTTACGTGATTTAGATGAAGTGGCCTATGTTCGCTTCGCATCTGTTTATCGAAGTTTTCAGGATGTGAACGCCTTTCGTGAAGAGATTGAACGGCTGCAAAATGAGTCGACCCCGGAGCTTAAAGAGCGTCAGATAACACTGCTGCCGGGTGAAAGTGATAAAGAGTAACGCGGCAGATCACCACTTCATGGCGCGTGCGGTTCAGCTAGCAAGGCATGGGCTCTATACGACGCACCCGAATCCACGCGTGGGTTGTGTCGTCGTCAGAGAAGGTGAGATCGCCGGTGAAGGTTGGCATATGCGAGCCGGTGAACCGCATGCTGAGGTCTATGCGCTCAATGCGGCGGGCGAGAACTGTGTCGGCGCAACGGCCTATGTGACGCTTGAACCGTGCAGCCATCATGGGCGTACGCCGCCCTGTGCCGATGCGTTGGTCAAAGCGGGCGTCAGCCGTGTGGTGGTAGCCATGAATGATCCAAACCCACGTGTTTCAGGTAGCGGAGTGGAAAGACTTAAGGCGTCGGGTATCGAAGTAGACGTTGGCGTTTTGCAAGCAGAAGCAGAGGCGCTTAACCCAGGGTTTATTTCGCGCTTCACGCGAAGTCGCCCCTTTGTGCGCTGTAAACTGGCGATGTCACTCGATGGCCGTACCGCGATGGCCTCGGGCGAAAGTAAATGGATCACCTCATCCGCGGCACGGCAGGATGTGCAACGTCTGCGCGCACGCAGTGATGCGATCATGACCGGCATCGGTACGATGTTGGCAGATGATCCGCAACTGGATGTAAGACCGGAAGGGATTGATGAACTGCATGTCGCACTGGCGGGGGAGCCTCAGCGGCCACCGATGCGTGTAATTGTCGATTCATTGCTACGCACGCCGCTGGCGAGTCGCACGTTGAGCTTGCCGGGTAAGAAATTGATTGCCACAGCCGTCGCGTATACGGAAATACTCGATGTACTGCGTCAGAAGCATGTTAATGTGTGTCGTTTTGCAGGTGACGATAAGCGGGTCAACCTGCCGTTGTTACTGGAATACCTCGCCGCCCTTGAGATCAATGAATTGCTGCTAGAGGCAGGGCCGGTGCTGAGTGGTGCGATGTTGCAGGCGGGCTTGATTGACGAACTGATTATTTATATGGCACCCCATCTGATGGGTGATCAGGGGCGTGGGCTGATGATTTTACCCGGCCTTGAAAAGATGGCGCAATGTGTGCCACTTAATATAAAAGAGATACGAGCGGTGGGCGATGATTGGCGTATTACGCTACAGCCCAGCGTAGAGTGAGCGAGATAAATGAGGCAGTTATGTTTACAGGATTGGTAGCGGCGCTGGGTCAGGTTGCCTCGATCGAAAAAAGAGGCGACGAGTCACGCATGAGTTTTGCGTCTGCTTCGCTAGGGTTGAGTGATGCACAGTTGGGTGACAGCATTGCGATCAACGGCGTCTGCCTGACGGTCGTGAGTAAAAATGATGCACAGTTTGCGGCCGACGTTTCGGCCGAGACGCTCGCCTGTACCACATTGGGCGCGCTCAAGTTGGGTAGTCGTGTGAACCTGGAAAAGGCGCTGTTACCGACGACGAGACTCGGTGGCCATATGGTCAGCGGCCATGTCGACGGGGTTGCGACTGTTGCGGCAATCAAGCAACAGGGTGAATCAATCATTATTAATTTTGATGTGCCACCGCAGTTGTCGAAATATATCGCTGTGAAAGGGTCCATTTGTGTCGATGGCGTGAGCCTCACCACCAATGTGGTAAGTGATAGCGGCTTTGTGGTCAATATCATTCCGCACACACAGCAACAGACCATCATTGGCGAGTACCAGCAGGGCAGTCGGGTCAACATTGAGGTCGATGTTGTCGCGCGTTATCTTGAGCGTCTATTACAGGGCGCTGGCAGCGATGGTAAGCAGACGACGATTTCGCGTGAGTTTCTTGCGTCGCAAGGTTTTGGTGATTGATGATCAGTAATCTAGTTAACAGGGTGTAACGGCATGCCTTTGAGTAGTACAGAAGAGATCATCGAAGAGATCCGCCAGGGAAAAATGGTGGTACTGGTCGATGATGAAGATCGTGAAAACGAAGGCGATCTGGTGATGGCGGCGACGGCGGTGAGCGCTGACGATATTAATTTCATGGCGCGCTATGGCCGTGGGCTGATCTGTTTGACGTTGACACGTGCCCGCTGCGCGCAGCTGAATTTGCCGTTGATGGTGAGTGATACCCATAGCAATCACGCCACTAACTTTACCGTTTCAATAGAAGCTGCGGTCGGGGTGACGACCGGTATCTCGGCCGCTGACCGCGCCACTACCGTACTGGCCGCGGTAAAGAAAGATGCTGGTCCACAAGATTTGACTCAACCCGGCCATATCTTTCCACTGATGGCACAAGATGGCGGTGTGTTAACCCGTGCAGGCCATACCGAGGCGGGCTGTGATTTGACACGCCTTGCCGGACTGGAGCCTGCGAGCGTGATTGTAGAAATTCTCAACGAAGATGGCACCATGGCGCGGCGTCTAGAACTGGAACGCTTTTCTGAGCAGCACGGCCTGAAAATGGGGGCGATTGCCGACCTCATCCACTATCGTGTACAGAATGAAAAGACCGTTGAACGCGTTGCAGAATGTACTCTCTCAACACTGTATGGTACGTTTAGAGTGCTTTCTTTTCAGGATGTGGTGGATGGGCAACTGCATCAGGCGTTAGTGTATGGCGAGCCAGCGTTCGACCAGCCAGTATTGGTGCGCGTTCACCTAGAAGACCCTCTTGCCGATATGTTGAGTGCAGAACGTCTTGACGGTGCGTGGCCACTCAAAGCGGCGATGGAGCGTGTAGCAAAAGAGGGTGCGGGTGTGATCGTGATCCTCAAGAAGTTGCCCGATGCCAGCACTACCATTCGTCAAATGATGGATTATCAGATGCGCGAACGCGGCATCGTACAGCCATTACCGCTGCATGGCGATGAGTTGCGAACCTACGGGGTGGGCGCACAGATTTTACTGGATGTCGGCGTGCGCGAGATGCGCGTGTTAGGACAACCAAAACGGCTGCATGGTCTCTCCGGTTTTGGACTGGAAGTTGTAGAATATGTGTCCTGTCATTAACGGTGAAAGAATAATTTCACGAATTAATAATTTTTTGTTGTGAGTAATGAATATGACGATTAAAACCTTTGAAGGTGATTTCAACGTAACAAACACACGTTTTGTTATCGTATCCGCCAAGTTTAATAGCTTCATTGTTGATCACCTGTTGAAAGGGGCGATTGGCGCGCTTAAACAACATGGAGTTGCAGAAGATAATATCCATGTGGTGCATGTGCCGGGCGCTTTTGAGCTGCCACCGGTGGTAAAAAAAATGGCCGCAAGTAAACGTTACGATGCGGTGATTACGCTGGGCGCGGTGATTCGCGGTGGCACCCCGCATTTTGAATATGTCGCAGGTGAATGCGCCAAAGGTATTTCAGCGGTGGCGATGGAATATGATATTCCCGTGACCTTTGGTGTACTCACGGTGGATACTATCGAACAGGCGATTGAACGTGCTGGCACCAAGGCGGGTAATAAAGGTGCCGAGGCAGCCGTAACGGCGATCGAAATGGCCTCTTTGATGCGCGCTTTAGACGCGTAATTTTTTCAGAGCTTATTTAGTAAAAGGTATTATGAGTCGAACCAGAAGTCAGGCGCGCCGTTGTGCAGTGCAGGCATTGTATCAGTGGCAATTAACCGGTGCAGATGTCGCCGAAGTTGCATCGCAGATCCTTGAAGAGAAGGATGTCAAAAAGGTCGATGCGAGTTATTTTCGCGGCCTGTTGAGTGGCGTCGTTAAGCAGGTGGATAAGTTGGATGCGTTGCTAGCGCCGGTGCTAGATCGTTCTGTTGAAAGTCTCGATCCCGTGGAACTTGCGATCATGCGTATGGGCGTCTACGAGCTTCAGTATAATCTCGAAGTGCCTTATCGGGTGGTGATTAACGAGGCCGTTGAGTTAGCCAAGGTTTTTGGTGCGGACCAGGGCCACAAGTATGTCAATGGTGTACTCGATAAACTGGCCGCCACATTGCGTAGCGCCGAGTGTAAACAGAAAAGACCTGCAAAGTAATGGACGCGTTGTTGTAAAACGACGTTCATCTCACCCGTAAATGACGCTAGAATTGCTCTCATGGCCGTAATGGAATTCGAACTGATTGAGCGCTACTTTACCAACGCCGGTAGTGAACGTGCTGATGTGTTATTAGGTGTGGGCGATGATGCCGCAATCCTTGCACCTCCTTACGATTGTGAACTCGTTGTTTCCACTGATACGTTGGTAGCGGGCATTCATTTCTTTGCTGATGTCGATCCTTTTTCTTTGGGCCATAAAACGCTGGCGGTCAATCTCAGTGACATGGCCGCGATGGGCGCCAGGCCCGCCTGGGTCACCCTTGCGCTAACAATACCGCAGGTGGATGAGCAGTGGCTTGATGGCTTCAGCCGCGGCTTCTCTAGGTTAGCGCAACAATATGGTGTGCAACTGGTGGGGGGAGATACGACCTGCGGTCCACTTTCGATCACGGTGCAGGCGATGGGATTTGTCACACAGGGGCAGGCCTGGCGGCGCGATACCGCTAAGATCGGTGATCTGATCTATGTGACAGGCACCTTGGGTGATGCCGGTCTTGCGCTGCAGGCAAAGCAGCAGACATTATCATTTACTCAACCTCACTTTGCTGAACTTCTGTCGCGCCTTGAACAGCCGACGCCAAGAATTACAGAGGCGCTGGCTCTGAATGGTTTGGTTAATGCCGCGATTGATCTCTCAGACGGTTTGTTGAGTGATCTCGGTCACATCCTGACGGCGAGTGGTGTGGGCGCTTTGATTGAACTGGAAGCTTTGCCATTATCAGCGGCTTTTCGTGCATGCCAGAGTGATGACACTGTCCCGCAACAACCAGATACTTTCTGGCAAGCGTTACCGCTATCGGCGGGCGATGATTATGAACTCTGTTTTACCATTGCCCCAGAGCAAAAGGGCAGTGTAGAGGAACGGTTATCACAACAGGGTTTGGTGGCACACTGTATTGGCGTGATTGATGGTGGCCCCGGCCTGCGCTGTGTACAGAAAAACGGTGAGTTATATCAGAGTGAACAATCAGGCTATGAGCATTTTCAGTGAATACTAAAAATAGACGATTAACACTTGCAGACCTGAAAAATCCGGTCAATTTTATGACACTCGGTTTTGGTTCGGGGCTGTCTAAATACGCCCCCGGTACGATGGGCACATTGGTCGCCGTACCAATCTATCTACTATTACAGCCGCTGCCGCTGCTCTATTACATTGCGATTGCAGTGGGGGTATCGCTGGCAGGTATCTGGCTATGTGACTATACGGCTAAAACGTTGGGGATTCATGATCATCCCGGTATTGTGTGGGATGAAATTGCCGGTTATTTGTTGACGATGGTGGCGGCCCCCGCTGGGTGGCAGTGGATTGTGCTCGGGTTTTGCCTGTTTCGTCTGTTTGATATCTGGAAGCCGTGGCCGATTAAGTGGATTGACCACAAGGTGGGTGGTGGCTTCGGTATTATGCTGGATGATATTGTGGCCGCGCTGTTTGCATGGGGGATATTGCAGCTGGTGGCAATATTAATTCTGTCAGCTTAATTCTGGGAGCTTAATAGTGGCAGGTTTAATGGTGAATCCTGTAGCCATTGATAGAATTCATCCGCTGAGAGTGGTTCACAAATATAGTTGCCCTGCGCCATATCGCAGCCCATCTTGTTGAGCATCTCCCATATTTGAAGCGACTCAACCCCTTCTGCGATCACTTTTCTGCCCATGTTATGGGCAAGGTCGATCGTGGCACGTACGATGGTGAGATCATCGTTATCCGTAATCATATCAATGACGAAGGATTTATCGATCTTGATCTCATCCATCGGAAGCTGTTTTAGATAGGCGAGTGAAGAATAGCCAGTACCAAAGTCATCGATTGACAGATTGATCCCCATTGTTGATAACTCATTTAAAATTTTCATTGCACTAATCGGGTCAGACATCACGGCGCTTTCGGTGATTTCAAGTACCAGGTATGCCGGGTCAAGTTGATACGTTTTACAACTCTCCTCTATATGGCTGCGCAAGTGTGGATCATGCAGGTTGTGAGTGGATAGATTGATGGCGATTTTGAGTTTATGCCCGCTATCGTGCCATTCTCGACAGGTCTTTAACGCTTCAGTGATGACCCATAAGGTGAGGGGTCTGATGAGCCCTGTATGTTCGGACAGTGGAATAAAATGATCGGGGCTCATCGTGCCGAAGCGGGGGTGGTTCCAGCGCACAAGCGCCTCAACTTCTGCAACGTTGCCCGTTTTAAAGTCGACCTTTGGTTGATAGTGCAGCAGCAGTTCATCATGATCGATCGCATGGCGTAGTTCCGTGGTAAGCGCAAGACGATCACGGCTGTGTTGATCCAGTGACGCATGATAAAACGTATAGTCACTGTTGTTGTTTTTAGTGGCGTACATCGCAATATCGGCATGACGCATAAGTGTCGATGCATCGGCGCCGTGTTCAGGCGAGATGGCGATGCCGATACTGGCGCCGACATGAAAGGCCTGTTCTTCCAGCAAGTAGGGCTGGTCTATAGCGTTGATGACCTCCATCGCGATTGCCGCCGGCATTTCAGTATCTTCAATTAAGGGCAGTAATACCGCGAACTCATCACCGCCAAGGCGCGCAACCGTGTTTGATTTATGCAGCACTTCCCGCATGCGCTGGGCGACCTGCTGTAGAATGATGTCACCATAGTGGTGACCCAGCGTGTCATTGATCTCTTTAAAGCGATCAAGGTCAATCATAAAAAGGGCCAGCTTATGATTATTGCGTTCGTTTGTCTGAATGGCCTGATTAATCCGGTCTAGTAATAAGACGCGATTGGGTAGGTCGGTCAGTGAATCATGCAGCGCCTGGTATTCTAATTCTTCATTGGCGGCGGCCAGTTCGCTGGTGCGAATGATGACGCGACGTTCTAGTTCATTTTTAGCATACTTTCTTTCTGTAATGTCATGTGTGACATAAATATAGTGAGTTTGATAGTTGACAATCATCTTACTAATTGCCACTTCTAAAGGAAAAATAGCCCCGCTTTTACGGTAGCCCTGCGTCTCCTGAAGTTTGTGTTTATGTTGATCTACTTCGGCATTTTGTGATCGATTAGAAATCATCGCTATTTTCAGCAGGGCGTTGGCATCTAGCAGGACATTGATATGTTCTCCAATCAACTCACCTTTTGTATAGTCAAAGAGGTTGATGGCAGCCGGGTTGAGTGACTCAATGATGCCAGTCGTATTTGTAATGATGATGCCATCCACGACATTTTCCATCACTGCGCGTAGATGTGCCTCGCGAGAGAGTGACGCCTGACTATGCTTGATGAGCGCCTTTTTCATCGTTTCCAGATTGTCAGTGAGACTAGCAACCTCCGAGATCGAAGAGATGACATTGAGTTGTTTATCTGTGTTGCCGGAGGCGATAATACGTGCATCGTCACGTAATTTTCGTATTGGGCGTGTGAGCTGCTGCCCGAGCAGACCGGATAGCACCAGCGTAATCAGAATGTAGGCGCAGGCAAGTAATAAACTGACCTGGTATGTCTTTTCAATCTGATTGGCGACGGGGCGTTCATCAAAACTGGTTTGTAGCGTGGCGATGAGTTCACCACCGCTGCTGATGAGTGGCGTCTCGATATGAAATTTACTATCGTTATGCTGAGCGAAGAACTGATCTTCTATGAAAGGCTGGTTTAGGTCATCTACTTTAGTTTGACTTTGAATTACTTCGCCGGAGGTGTAAATGAGTTTGGCTGAGATAATCTGATGACTATTGACCACATTGTTGAGCAGTTCGAGTATGTGTGGATTGCTCACCTCATGGGTAATGATGGTCACTAGCAGGTTTGATTTTGAGTGGGCTTGTTCGATAAATCTTGAATGGTAGCCATCTTTGACGATGAAATTAATACCAAAAAAGAGAAAGGGTACTAATATAGAGTGAATAAGTAGTTCACCCATCACCATGCGTCCAGTGAGGGTGCGAATAAAACTGTTTATTCGATTGAACCAGCTCATCATTAATGCACTATCATTACTTGGGACGATAATCGGTCAACGTTCATGCATAACCTTGTTAAGCTAAGTCGTAATCAAAA
>CALZIG010000137.1 GCA_945787585.1 uncultured Gammaproteobacteria bacterium
GCACCATTGGCATGTAAATGACTACGCGATCTCCCTTCTCGATCCCCTGAGCTTTTAGTGCGTTGGCAAAGCGGCATGTGTCGCGATGCAGCTCTCTGTATGTGATGTGGCGCGTGTCACCTTGTTCACCTTCGAAGATGATGGCGGTCTTGTCTGCCTTATCAGCTAAATGGCGATCAAGGCAGTTATGTGAAACATTCAGCTCACCGTCTTCAAACCAGCGATAGTGGGGGGAATTGTCGCTGTTAAGAATTGTATTGAAGGGTTTATGCCATGCTAGTTCGTCGCGTGCGCGTTCTGCCCAGAAGCCCTCGTAATCGTCTTCTGCCTGTTTGTATAACGATTGGAGCTGCGCCTCATTGATCTGGGCATTGGCGGCAAAGTTCGGACTCGGGGGGAATAAACGATTTTCTTGCAGGGTGGAATCGATATTCTGAGCCATGGATATTTCCCTCTAGTGTAGTGTCTTAGATCAAATGTTATTGAATGCAAGGATAGCTGAAAAGGGGGGTAGAAATCGAGTGAGGATTATTATCAGTGTTTATGTCGAGTATGATGCATCACTGATATTTGTGTATTAAAACGGGATCACACTTGATGTGCAATCCCGTTGTTGCAAAGCGTGAAAAAGATTAAGCGATGATTCGTTTAACCTCTTATCTGTTTTTCGCGAATTTCATCTAGTGTTTTACAATCGATACAGAGCGTGGCGGTTGGCCTTGCCTCTAGGCGGCGGATACCGATCTCGATGCCGCAGATATTGCAGTAGCCGTAGTCTTCATTTTCGAGATTTTTGATCGACTCATCGATTTTCTTAATCAGCTTGCGTTCACGATCACGTGCGCGTAGTTCCAGTGCAAACTCGGACTCCTGACTGGCGCGGTCATTAGGGTCAGGAAAGTTGGCCGCCTCATCCTGCATGTGATGCACGGTGCGACCGACCTCTTCCATCAGTTCTGTCTTCCAGGCCTCCAGAATTTTGATGAAATGGGCCGTCTGGGGCTCATTCATGTACTCCTCGCCCTTTTTCGCCATATAAGGGGCGAAGCCACCCTGTGTATGGGTCGCAATTGACGCTGCCGTTTTGCGCGGTGCTGGTTTTCTCGCCGGAGCCGTTTTTTTCTCTGTTTTAGCTGTTGTCACTGTTGCCTTTTTCTTCTTTACTGGAACGGGTGTTTTTGTCGTAGCCGCTTTTTTCTTAACGGCCGCCTTAGGAGTTACTTTTTTAGTAACCGCCTTTTTGGTGACTGCCTTTTTTGCAACCGCCTTTTTTGTCGTAGTCTTTTTCGCAACCGCCTTTTTTGTGGTAGCAGGCTTTTTAGTAGCTACTTTTTTAGTAACCGCCTTTTTGGTGACCGCTTTCTTCTTTACAGCTGCTTTCTTAGCAGTTGATTTTTTAGCCGCTTTTTTCGTCACTGCCTTCTTTTTTGCTGCCGCCATTGCGTGATATCTCCCACATGCGCTTGCGAAATAAACCCGGATTTATACCAGAAAGAGTGAAGAGACTCAATGCTTTAGATTGCTTAAGATAGCGAAATGTCCGTACATTGTATGATTATATATCTGTAGTGTGACGTAATAGGCATGGAATCTTTGACTTAATGGTGCGGAAATAGAGACTTATTTTTGATAAAAGGCTGTTATAAGCCGCTATTTTTTCGAGATATATAATTTAAATTATTGATAGTAAAAGGTATTGTTAATTATGGCTGGTGTCGCTGAGCGCATGTCGGGAATCAGGGCTTTTTATGTAATGGATCTACTGGCGCGCGCACGTGCGCTGGAACGACAGGGGCGATCTATTATTCATATGGAAGTCGGTGAGCCTGATTTTGAAACCCCTGCACCGATCACGCAGGCGGGCATCGAGGCACTCAAGGCGGGCAAGACACTCTATACCCCGGCCGCGGGTTTGCCTGAATTGCGTGAGCGGTTGTCAAAATTTTATCGTGATCAACTGGGCGTGGTGGTCTCCGCCGAGCGCATTATCATCACGCCGGGGGCCTCTGGCGCGTTGCAGCTGGCGCTCGGCGTGACCGTTAACCCCGGTGAACGAGTGATGATGGCGGATCCCGGTTACCCCTGTAATCGCCATTTTGTGCGCATGTTGGGCGGCGAGGCGCAGTGTGTGCCAGTCGATAGCACGAGTGCATACCAGTTAACGGCCGAGATGATTCAACAGCAGTGGTCGCCATCCACCAAAGCGGTGATGCTCGCTTCACCATCTAATCCTACTGGTACCGTGATTGGTGCTGATGAAGTGACCGAGATCAACACCTTTGTACAACAGCAAAATGGTTGCCTGATGATTGATGAGATCTACGCCATGTTGACCTATGAGCAGCAGGCAGCATCATTGCTGAAGCATGCGCCAGAGGCCTTCATCATTAACAGTTTTTCAAAATACTTCGGCATGACGGGTTGGCGTCTCGGCTGGCTGATTGCGCCGCAGCCGTATGTTGATGCGATCGACCGTCTGGCGCAGAACATCTTTCTCGCTGCTCCCACGATGGCGCAACACGCCGCACTGGCCGCGTTTGAACCAGAGACGATGCAGATAATGGAAGCGCGCCGTGACGAGTTCAGGGCGCGACGAGATTATCTGTTGCCGGCGTTGCAGCAACTCGGTTTTGAGATCGCGACAAAGCCCCAGGGGGCGTTTTACCTCTATGCTGATTGCAGCCGTTTTACCGATGACAGTCACGCCTTTGTGCTCGATATTCTGGAGAAGGCAGGCGTTGCGATTACCCCGGGGTGTGACTTCGGTGATCATCGCGCTAATCACCATGTGCGCTTTGCTTATACCACTTCGATTGAGAATCTGCGGGAAGGGGTGGGGCGATTAGCGCTTTATCTGGTACAGCTATAAGCCTGTCTTGGCTATCTGCTTGATATATGCTTCATTGGTGTGCGGTGTATGGTTGATCTAAGCAATATGGATCTGACTAAAATTCACTCCATACTATATTTTAAGAAAAGCCAGTAGTTTTGAGGTGAATATTTCACTTCTTTTTTATATTTCTCAATCTATAATCGCCAGGTTAGTTTATATATAAGGCTGAATGATAGTTTATCCCAGCTCTAGTCACCATTACTCGTGAGTCGTGATTGTCTATTGATGACGTTAATTCAAAAATAAGAGATTAATTAATGAAAAAAACAATAATTAAAATTGCAGTGTTAAGTAGTATTTTGCTCAGTGGCTGCGCCACGATTGTGGGTGATAAAACACAATTAGTGCCTATTTCAAGTACACCGAGCGATGCGAGTATTGTGATTACTGATGAAACGGGTAGCGAAGTGTTTAAAGGCTCAACCCCTACCACAGTTACTTTGCCTAAGAGCGATGGGAGCTATTGGGGGAAGAAAAATTTCTCAGTTAAAATATCCAAAGCTGGTTATGAACACCAGGTGATCCCTGTCATCGCGAGCGCAAATGGTTGGTATGTTGCCGGGAATTTTATCTTCGGTGGCCTGATTGGCTGGTTTATTGTTGATCCTATGAATGGAGGGATGTACACCTTGTCTCCTGAAAATGTTTCAACCAGTCTAAACGAGAGTATGGCCCATAATAATATCGGACAAGAAGGTAATATCTCAATTGTGCTTTTACAGGATGTTCCAGCCTCGTTGATCGGTAAAATGGAGCGCATCAATTAATCTATCGTTAAGCTAGGGCCTATGTCCTACCTGAATTGTTACTAATACCAGTACGAAGCCCAACAATTTCTAAAAGTTTGAGATCTGTTGGGCTTCACAAAAAAGGCTCGACGCAACCGTGAATTATCAGGTTATTTAGTTCTCTCGACAGGGAGATTGGCTTCCAGCCAGTGTTGTTTTCCTTCTACGTACTCAAAGACATTTGTATATCCTAACTGTTGCAATGTGTTTGTTGCTATCTTTGAATTCTGACACTCTGTGCTAGAACAGTACACAACAATATAAGCATTTTTATCTGGGAGTGCCGCTGGCGCAGTTTTACGTATTTCATCGTGTGGAATGTTTAATGCGCCTGGTAAATGTTCAGTATCAAAGTACTTTTTGGGAAGTGCTTCAATTATTGTCATAGATGCCTGGTTGTCGAGTTTTTCTTTGATTTGTTCGCGAGTAATAGAATTTGGCATGTTAACTCCCCTGTTAGTAGTTGCAATTACAACCATACCATAGTTATTTTTGGTTGTGATTGCAACTATATTGAGGTACCATAAAACCATGAATAAAGCGCCAACAAAAGAAACGATGGAAGGATGGATACAGCTGCATCGGTCTCATCGATATTTACTGGAGAGGGTAGAAAGTGCACTTAAAAGTGAAGGATTGCCACCATTGGACTGGTATGACGTTCTACTTGAGTTAAAACGGGTAAAAAAAACGGGATTACGTCAATATGAAATCAGTGGAAAAGTTCTACTAAACAAACATAATCTTTCCCGTTTAATTGACAGACTTGAGAAGAATGGATTAGTTCAGCGTAATGCTTGCCCTGAGGATGGGCGAGGTAACCTTATCAAAATTACCAGTGCAGGTGAAAAAGTGCTAAAGCAGGCGTGGCCAGTCTATAGCCACGTAATAGAGGAAAGTTTCGGAACTATCTTGAAATCCGATGAGATTGTTGAGCTAACTCGCGTTCTGAGTCTGGTACTTGGTCGTGCTGAACGTTTAACTTAAATAAGTGACTTTTTCTGTTGTATAAATGCAGCCGGAGCTACAAAACACCGGTCGTTTTTAATATTTTTCTGGTGACTAACTCAACCTGTTTGACGGTTGTTGGTGATGCATTGCTATTAGCATCGTACTGTTCCAGTTCTGCCCCGTAAAACTCAATCTCTGCTGGTAGTGTAATTATCTCTGCGGCAAGCGCGACGCCTTCCCGCAGGCCAATGCCGTGACTGGAGTATGTTGCAGGCAGCGTATCGAAGGCAGATGGCGTTAACGTCAGATGATGTAGCGTGCCGGGCGATGAACCACTCTTCACTGCATCAATAAAAATCAACTGCTCAGCAGGCTGGTATTGATGAATCCAGTCAATACCACTGTGGTCACAACAGATCGCTTTTATCGCTTTCTGTCCGTGCAAAGCTTTCTGTAGCTGCTCAATGACTAGCCAGCCAAAGCGGTCATCCCCAAATGGCGAGCCGAAGCCGACGATCAATGTGCTACTCAATTGCGTGTTACTGTCAGGTCAAGAAAGTGGGTTGCGCAGGAGATACAGGGGTCGTAGTTGCGGATCACCTGTTCGGCATGTTGGCGTAGTGTTGTTTCATCATTATCTAATCCCAGGGCTTCAAGCGATAAATGGAGGTCTGCTTCGATACGCGCCTGGTTCTGGCTGGTGGGGGGCACCAGCCGTGCAGCGGTGATGATGCCTTCGTCATCGATCTCGTAGCGATGCCAAAGCGTACCGCGTGGTGCCTCGGTACAGCCGTAGGCGGTACCTGCCTTTGGCGTCACTTCCACTGCCGCAGCGGTGGGTCGTTGGTAATTTTCGAGCAGCCGCACGGCTTCAAGTAACGCGTAATAAATTTCGGCCGCACGTGCGATGATGTTGTGATAGGGGTTGTCGCTGGGGAAGGC
>CALZIG010000138.1 GCA_945787585.1 uncultured Gammaproteobacteria bacterium
AGTCGCTGAACACCATTCGGAAATATTTCCGCGCGCACGGGATATCGCAGCGCTCGGCGTGATTGGATTTGAAGCAGGACTGGCCGTCAGTGCAGAAGACGCGCAGCCGGTTTACTTGCGGAATAATGTGGCAGTGAAAAAGCGATAGTTAGGTGCTGTTTTTCTTTGCATTGTTGATGGTACGGTGGAATTATATGACAAGTTAGCGCCTGCGACCCTTTTCCGGACAGCTAATTAGCGCTTGGTTGCTAGTTATTTTGGTCTGTTTGTTTACGGATATACGTGCCCCAGTCAGAATTCTCTTTGGAAACAACTGACTCTATATCAGCCACAAACCGCCCAAAGGCTTCATTTTTATCGTATGGTATTGAGCGAGCGAGATACAAGAATTTAAGATGCCTTAATGTTTCACATGTCGTCCTGAAATTAATCCATCGCTCCTGATATTTGTTTAATGACAAGAAGGCAGTGGAAATAGTGACTGCTAACCCAAAAATTGCAACAATCCATTCTGAGTGTGGAATTTGTGCTGAGAATCCTGAAATTAAAGGTATAAAAGCGCCACTAATTATCTGAGTAGACGTAAGAAACTTATACCAATTACGGGCACTCATACTTTGACTATCATAGTATGAGATTTGATCATCCACCCTGTCTGTCATGTAAGCGGACTCTTCTATTTTAGAGCTATCCACTATCTTTCTCCTCAAGCTTAATGAGATGAATCACTTTAGTCGCAAAACAGTTTTTATTAAGCTTACATGTTCTGATTTAGATTAGACAAGGTCGCGTTGTTAACCAATATGCCCACCTTGGATCTAAGCAGTCAAACACTCAAAATGTTTCTCCAGGCTTGCCGCTGACTTCATCCCTCCGGTTCTTCACGCTAGATTATGGCATTTTTTTCATAAGAAGCGGTTATGAATTTCTTATAGTACAGTGCTACATTAAATTAGTGACTCTAAATGGATACGAGGTTTGATGCGCATTATGGAACAATAAAGCGTTCCCGAGAAGTGGTGTTTGCCAATCAGTCCAAGGTTAGATTAATAAGACACTGTCACCATAACCCTATACAAAAGTAATGTATTTAGTTATAAATGGATGAGTACATTATTGTTTTCATACGCGTCCAAATAGGGAAATATGAGTATGAGCTTCATACCCGGTTATAAGCATGATATTTTTGTAAGCTATGCTCATGTTGATGACCTGCCGTTGGGGGCTGAGATCGGATGGGTGACCAATTTGGTCGGTTGTTTGAAGACTCGTCTGGCGCAAATGCTGGGGCGTAGTGATGCGTATTCTCTCTGGATGGATAATGAGGAACTACGTAAGCGTAAGAAAACCACACCACAAATTATAGATGCGCTGCGAGAAACGGCGACGATCATTATCGTGCTGTCGCCGGGCTATCTGGCATCAGAGTGGTGTCAGCGTGAGAAAGATAATTTTCTTGAGTTCGTCAAACAGCGCGGCGGGTCTCGAGTATTCATTGTTGAACGAGAAAAGGTTGAAAATCATCCGCAGGAATTTAGTGATCTGGGGGTGTTTCGCTTCTGGGGAGTGCGCCAGGATGGTAAAACACGTATTTTAGGGAGTCCCACACCTGCCGGTGATCAAGCGTTTTATGATCGTATTGATGATCTGGCTGCAGAGTTGAAAGAGGAGCTATGCAGTTTAAAGAGAGAGGCGACGCAAAGCCCGCTTGAGCTGCCATTGAAAACTGAACAGCCGACAGTGTTTCTTGCTCAGCCGACTGATGACCTTGAGCTTGAGCGCAATAACGTGAAGCGTTATTTAAATCAGGCGGGCGTCAATGTACTTCCCACTACCTGGTATCCGCAGGAGCCAGGTGTATTTAGAGAAGCGGTGCTACGTGATCTTGATAAGTGTCAGATCTTCGTTCAGCTGTTAAGCGGTGTGGCTGGCAGGAAGCCGCCAGATCTGCCGCAGGGCTATACTCAATTACAGATCGAACTTTCACAGCAAGTCGGTATTCCTGTTTTACAGTGGCGCAGGCCCACGCTTGCACTGGCGGATATCGAAGACCAGGCGCACCGTACACTACTTGATGCAACCACTGTAAGGGCTGAAAAGATAGAAGATTTCAAGCGCGAAATCGTTAAGCGAGTGTTTGAAAAGCCAGCACCACTGCCAGAGGAACACCTGAATGCCTTTGTCTTTGTCGATATGGAGACGCCAGACCGTCCTTTGGCAGAAGCTGTCTGTAACGTGCTGGATGAGTATGGTGTTGATTATTCGCTGCCGACTCAAAATGATGACCCAGCTGAGTATCGGCATGACCTTGAGCATAACTTGTCGCTCTGTGATGGCCTGATTGTTGTTTATGGTGCCAGCACAAAGTCATGGGTGCGTCGGCAGTTACTTGAATGCCGCAAAATTATGGCGATGCGTAAAACACCACTCAATGCATTTGCACTTTATGAGGGCCCCCCCGAAGAGAAAGAGCCGCTTGACCTGAAAATTCATAATATGAAGATCCTTAACTGCCGTAAGGGTGTGAATGAAACAGAGTTTCGGTCATTTATTAACGGCTTGCGCAAGGAGGCGGGTTAATGGCGAGCAAGATGCCATATCCTGGTTTAAGGCCATTTCATCGCGATGAGTCTGACATATTTTTTGGGCGTGAGACGCAGACGGATGAGCTGTTACGAAAACTGAGTAGTTCCCGTTTTCTTGCAGTGATTGGCCCTTCAGGCTGTGGCAAGTCATCACTTGTCAGGGCAGGGATGATTTCTGCGCTTGAAACGGGCTTTATGGCGCAGGCAGGCGCGCGTTGGCGCGTCGCTATCATGCGACGAGGAAACCATCCAATACGACGGCTGGCCGAAGCGCTGATTAGTGATGGCGCGTTAACACCTGAATACAGTGATAAAGCGGATGCGGTTGAGTTCCTTAACGCGACATTGCGACGAGGCCCGTTAGGTTTATTAGAGGCCCTGACTGAAACGCCGCTGCCAGCACAAAACAATCTCCTGTTAGTGGTGGATCAGTTTGAAGAGATCTTTCGCTTTCAAAGAGAAGCTGATGCTGATGAAGCGGATGCATTTGTTTCATTGCTGCTTGAAACAGCGGCACACCGCGAGATTAATGTCTATGTGGTGATTACCATGCGTTCTGATTATCTGGGTGAATGCGCTGTATTTTCTGGTCTACCAGAAGCGATAAATGAAGGACTGTACTTAACACCACGAATGAATCGAAATCAACGTGAAGTTGCCATTGTTGGGCCAGCGCGGGTATACGGTGGGGATGTCGATGGTGATTTAGTGAACCGCTTACTCAATGAAACGGGTGCTGACCCAGGAAAGCTGCCTGTGTTGCAACACCTTTTGATGCGAATGTGGGAATGTAGTCAGGCTGGTGAGATCGATACGGCTACAAATGTACAGAATATTTCACTCTCTAGTGATGTTTCAGCTGAGGTGATTGGTCATCGGTTGACCATGGCTAACTATAAAAAGGTCGGTGGAATCGAAGGGGCGTTATCTAATCATGCCGATGAAGCCTTTTCCATGTTGGATGATGAGCAGCAGCGAATTGCAGAAATTATGTTTCGTAGTCTCTGTGAATGTGAGCCGGGCCGCCGTTACAGCCGCCGTCCTACATCGATTGAAGAGATTGCAAGGCTAGCAGAAGTAACGCCTGAGAAGGTCATGAGTATTGTGGATGTCTTCCGTAAGCCAGAATATGCCTTTGTAGTGCCAGCGCTTCCAGAGCCTGTTTATGCCAATACCGTACTGGATATTAGTCATGAAAGCCTGATTCGGCAATGGAAAAGGTTGAGTGACTGGGTGACGGCAGAAACAAAATCGGTCGAGACTTATAAATTTCTAGAGCAGACAGCGTGTCGCTGGAAGCAGGGCAAGGCAGCGTTATGGGGCACGCCGGATCTGGAAAGCGCAGAGGCGTGGGAACTACAGGAAAAACCGACACCCGCATGGACAAGCCGTTTAGGCGAACATTATGAATGTGCGATGGAGTTTCTGAAAGCGAGCAAAGCGAAGCGTGATGCTGAACGTGAAAAAGCAGATAAAGTGCGGCGTAAAGAAATAAAGCAACTGCGTTTTCGCTCGACCGTATATATCCTCTTGTTTCTTATTAGTGCTGTTACTGCTGTATGGGGCTGGATCGAGCGACAAAATGTTGAATGGGAAAAAACAAAGAGTTTCTCAAGTGAGTTAGCACTATTAGCGATTGATAAACTGGATGAGAACCCCGAATTAAGTACACTACTATCATGGCATGCCGCATATGATATGTACTCTAAGAATAAAGAAGAGAAAATTACTAAATCAGTGCAGGAGTCGCTTTACCGGATTCTTGATCGATCAAGAATGAATGGTCGCCTGACAGGGCATAATGACAGTGTGTTAAGCACTGCTTTTAGTCATGATAACAGACTGATCGCGACGGGTGGCATTGATAAAAAGGCCTTTATATGGGATGCGCAAACCTTGGAGAAAATCCATACGCTACCACATGAAGACTGGGTGAGTAGTTTAA
>CALZIG010000139.1 GCA_945787585.1 uncultured Gammaproteobacteria bacterium
AGACCTCGGCAACACGGTGATCGTGGTCGAACATGACGAAGATGCGATCCGTGCGGCCGATCATGTACTCGATATCGGCCCCGGTGCCGGCACCCATGGCGGTGAGATCATCGCGCAGGGCACCCCGGCAGAGATCATGGCCTCTGCTGATTCACTGACGGGTCAGTACCTCACTGGGGTACAGATGATCGACATTCCCACACACACGGTCCCCAGCGATCCGGCACGACAATTAAAGATCTTTGGTGCCCGCGGCAACAACCTCAAGTCAGTCGATGTCTCTATTCCGATGGGACTCATGTGCTGCATCACCGGCGTGTCGGGTTCGGGTAAATCGACACTGATCAACGATACGCTTTATAGCCACGCCGCGATGGCGATCAATGAAGGCAGCCATGACCCCGCGCCGTGTGACAAGATCGAAGGGCTGGATCAGTTCGACAAGGTGATCAACATTGACCAAAGCCCGATCGGTCGCACCCCACGCTCCAACCCAGCGACCTACACCGGGCTCTTTACACCGATTCGCGAACTCTTTGCCGGTACCCAGGAGGCGCGTTCACGCGGCTACACTCCCGGCCGTTTCAGCTTTAATGTAAAGGGGGGGCGCTGCGAGGCGTGCCAGGGGGACGGCGCGATCAAAATAGAGATGCACTTCCTGCCCGACACCTATGTGCCGTGTGATGTGTGTAAAAACAAGCGCTACAATCGCGAGACGCTTGAGGTGAAATACAAAGGTAAAAATATTCACGAAGTGCTCGCCATGCCGATCGATGAGGCGCATGAATTTTTCAGCGCGGTCCCCGTCATCACCCGTAAACTGAAGACGCTAATCGATGTCGGCCTCTCTTATATTGAACTGGGACAAAATGCGACAACACTCTCCGGCGGTGAGGCGCAGCGTGTCAAACTGTCACGCGAGCTTTCTAAACGTGACACCGGCAAAACCCTCTATATTCTTGATGAACCCACCACCGGGCTGCACTTT
Organism: uncultured Gammaproteobacteria bacterium; assembly: GCA_945787585.1. Classification (GTDB taxonomy): domain Bacteria; phylum Pseudomonadota; class Gammaproteobacteria; order SZUA-140; family SZUA-140; genus SZUA-76. Next base: position 989 of record CALZIG010000139.1, read on the forward strand.
CACGACACCAAACAACTACTGAAAGTGCTGCATCGTCTGCGTGACCAGGGCAATACGATTGTGGTGATCGAACATAATCTGGATGTGATCAAAACGGCCGACTGGATCATCGACCTCGGCCCGGAAGGGGGCGATAAAGGGGGCGTGATTGTCGCCACCGGCACACCCGATGAGGTTGCGAATAACCCGGCATCTGTCACGGGCCCTTTTCTGAAAGGGATTATGGATCGCCAGACTCAATCGATCGAGAGCACACTAAAGCTTGCGCAGTCCTCTTAACCAGCGCCGTGTAAAATCAGCTGCACAGCACCGCTGTGCGCTGCTACTCTGGTTCATGCTCTGGCTGCTGTTATGCGTACCTCTCTCACAGGCGATTGAACTGCCGGATATGGGGGATACATCAGAATCGGTGCTCTCCCTGGCGGAAGAAAACCGCCTCGGTGCGGCCTTCATGCGGAACCTTCGCAGCGCGCTCAGTATCGTCAACGATCCCGAGGTCGAAAGTTACATCAACGCACTCGGCGAACGGCTGACCAGCCATAGTGGTAGCCAGCAGCGCTTTACCTTTTTCGTGGTTAATGACACCACCATCAACGCCTTTGCAGGCCCCGGCGGTTACATCGGAATCAACTTGGGGCTGATCATGACCACCGAGACTGAAAGCGAGCTTGCGTCGGTAGTGGCGCATGAAATATCCCACGTCACACAACGTCATTTGGCGCGCGCCTTTGAGTCCGCCAAACAGAGCAGCCTGCCGACGGCCGCCGCCATCATCGCCGCCATCATCCTTGCCAGACAGGACTCACAACTCGGCAGTGCTGCGATTGCCACGGCCCTTGCCAGCAGCACGCAATCACGCATCAACTTCACGCGTCACAATGAACAGGAGGCCGACCGACTGGGGATGGCGCTACTCGCCTCCAGCAATTTTGATCCGCAGGGGATGCCCAGTTTCTTTGAACGCCTCTATCGAAACAACCGTGGCAGTGAGAGTCTGGGCCTTGAATTTCTACGTACCCATCCGCTGTCACTCTCGCGTGTTTCGGACACTCGCAACCGCGCTACGCAATATCCTCCGGCGACAAAGCTGGATTCAACAAACTATCTGCTGATCAAAACCAAGTTACAGGTACTCAGTAGTGATGACAGTGTTAAAAGTGTTACCCACTTCAAACAGCAGCTGGACAATAGCACTGCGAAACAACAGGCGATCGCGCGCTACGGTTATGCATTGAGTCTTGCCAAGGCGGGCAGGTATGATCAGGCCAGGGAGCAGATTGAAACACTGATCAAACAGTCGCCAGAACGCATTCACTACCAGGTCGCGGCCGCCAACATCGCCTACTCTGCGGGCGATCTCGAACGTGCTGCAATGATCTGCGAGATGAATCTGGAAGTTTTCCCTCACCACCATGCACTCACAACACTCTATAGTGTGATACTCATTAAACAGGGAAATTCAACCAGGGCTAGCGCACTGTTAAACGCACATATCAGGAGGCACCCCGCCAACCCCATGCTGTATCAGCTATTGGCACAGGCTGAACATCTGAATAACAGGCTACCCGCTTCACATGAGGCGCTGGCGGAACACTATTTCCTGATGGGTTCAATTCATGGGGGGGTAGAGCAACTCGACATCGCGCTGGCACTACTAAAGGAGACAAAGCCTTCAGCGACAGCACGTATCAACGTTAGAAAAGAACAGATGAAGCAGGAACAGGAAATGTTGGAATAGTACTTGCTCTCATTAAACTAAACTTGGCTCTCTTGCATTAGTAAAGTCACTAAAATATCAGGCTACCAGCCCCAGCCGCCGGAGTTATTCGATCCGCCTGCGGAGTTACCGCCATCGCAGTAGTCAGCGCCGCCAGAACCCTACCCACCAAACCCATCACTACTATTTAGATTTTGCTCGGGGTCACAAAATGCCGCCCAATTGATGCCGTTCAGATTAAAGCCATCACCATCGGCATAGCTGTAGTTACCTAAGCTATAGGAAAAACGTCCGCCGTGGATCTCAGATTTCTGCACATCGGTTGCGAAATCAAAATTCTCAGCGATAAACGCTGTGTCCGGCGGCTGCCCAATGAATTCAGTAGTAATCGTAATATCAGAGGGTGTTGTGCTGTCCTGATAGCTGATCGCGCTCATATCAGCAATAAACGTACTTACCAGACCACCATCATTTACGATTGAGGTAATTACCGGCTTGGCATTTAACTTATCTTTCAAAAACTCATAGAGGCTTTCTACATCTCGAACGCGCTGCCGCATAATGACTCGGGTTGGGTTAGCGTCACCGGTCCCAGAACCAAATGGACTATTCATACTAGTGTTACAACATTCACCACTTTGAATGTAGACATCCTGCGCAAAATCATCATCCGGGGTACCGATTAGCTGATGAACATAACCGCCCAAATTTTCCTGCAGAAAAAAGGTTTGATCGTTCTGGTTACCAACATTACCGTCACCACCAAAGCCACCACCACCCCAGCCAAAACTACCGTCACTATTGGTATCCGGTAAAAAGTCGAGGATAAAGTTAGGTTCAGTCGTACCACCACCGCCACCGCCGAAGCTAAACACCGAACCTGATGTCAGTGGCAACGCCCCAGCGCCACATATCACGATCAATAAGCGAATGTTTTTTATATTATTAGGTGAATACCGAATAGAGCAGGCCGAGCGAATGGGGAAAGTGAATCTCTTTTAGCGGCGTAATAGTGCCGCCCTAACCAAGCATCACTGAGGGTGTGGCCCATTCGCCCACACCATCCATAATCAGTATCAAAGCCTTCTCAAAGGGCGAGGGATAAAATGCAGAAGCGGCATACGATAGATGATGCTCAGTGAGTAATAGTTTTTCTTCGGTAAATTCCGGTGCAAGCATTTGCAACTCATACACCAGTATACCCTTCTGGAATAACTTCTCTTTCAACCATACTGGCATTGCAGTCACAAAGGAGCGAAAACCCATCGGGGCAAAGGCATGGTAAGTTTTCAGCAGGCGCTCGAACTTCAGGAACGGCTTGTCGTAAAAGATGACATTATCGACTTCATTGAGTGTCAGGCCTGCCTCGTCAAGGCAGTACTGAATCGCCGCTAACGGAAAGCCTGCATAGTGTTTCTCTCGGCAAAAATGCTATTCCTGCGCTGCGGCAACGATCACACCATCGTTGATCAGCGCCGCAGCATTATCGTGATAATAGGCAGAAATGCCCAGTATCCACATCTCAGAAAACCGTATAAATAAAAGGAGCCAGCGCACTGCCCTGTACAAATACAATCAGCCCACCCAACAATAGCAACACAAAGATCACTGGCAGTAACCAGAACTTTTTACGGGCCTTCCTGAAGCCCAGAGCTCACACAGAAATCACATCAATACTGATCCCGAAAGGATTTAGATGAAGGCACATCAGCCCGTTTATGCCAGTAGCTATCACACGTCTCACGCCGCAATTTCAACTGATCACGATGTAACAGACGAAACAATAGCGCCATCGGCGTAATCAACACAAAAAAGACCACGGCTAACAGTAACCAGGTGCTAAGTGTTCCCAGCAGGTGACCCAGCGGCATCCAGACCTTTAATACAGGTTTAAAAATGGCGGGCAAGCATAGCGCGGCCATAATGATGGCAGCAGCAATGGAGAGTAGCCACCAAACCGGCAATGCCCTTTCGATGAGCGGCCACAACGCAATCATACCAATGATAATACCCAATACGGTACCGAACTGTTTTTCCTGCCTATAATTGCCTGTCATGTAAAACTCACTCACCTTACTTATGGCCTTATCGCCTTTCACAGATAATAAATAAATCCCATTAACCGTACCAGAAACCACACAGCTTACCTAATCGATATCGGTAGATTAACGTCTCCCTTGAGCTTCTGAAACCACGCTTCAACTCATGTAACCTCAATATTCAAATATGCTATCCTCTATTTCAACATAATGAACATTATTGAACACACATGTCACAGGCGATAAGTAAAAACAGGCTACTCATATTCCGCCTCTTGATGCTCTCTTTTCCACTGCTCTTCTTTGTACTGCTGGAGAGCAGCCTGCGCTATTTTGATTATGGCAAAAACCTCGATCTATTTGTGCCAGTGCCAGCAGAATACGGCGACGCCAACTATCTGCGTGCCAACCCGGCTGTGGCTAGCCGTTATTTCTCTAAAGTCGGGCGCACCCCACTTCCTGCCCATGAACTATTTTTAAAAGAAAAACCAGCCAATAGTTATCGTATCTTTGTGATGGGCGGCTCGACCGTTGCTGGCTGGCCCTACCCTAACAATGTGATGTTTACTCGCATTCTTCGCCAGCGCCTCTCGGGCGCATTTCCACAGAGCCATATTGAGGTGATTAACACAGGCATTGCGGCCATTAATAGTTTTGCGCTACTGGGCTTTACCGACGAGATCCTTGCGCAACAGCCCGATGCGGTACTGATCTATGCCGGACACAATGAATTTTATGGCGCATTAGGGGCTGCTTCAACAGAGTCACTGGGAAAAGAACGCTGGATTGTTAACACCTATCTATCACTACTGCATTTCAAAACGATGCAATGGCTACACGATGCTGGTCTACAGATCACGGCATCATTGAACAAAGAGACCATCGATTTCGGCACCTACACCACCCTGATGGGACGCATGATCGGTGAACAACGTGTACTTTATAATGACGACACCTACCTCAAAGCGAGAGAAAATTATCAGGCAAACTTACACGATATTTTGCAACGTCTGAGTGATAAAAAAGTCCCTGCCGTGCTCAGTGAGCTGATCAGCAATGTGCGTGACCATATCCCTTTCATCTCAGTCGACACCGCTCAATACCCGAGTGCCGATGCCATCTATGCACAGGCACAACAACTCGAAAGTGATCATAAATATGCGCGCGCACGCGCTGAATACTATCGCGCAAAGGATTTAGATGCGTTACGTTTCCGCGCCTCCGAGGATTTTAATGCGTCCATCCTCCAGGTTGCCGCGGACTTTGCTACCCCCGTTGTCCCGATTAAAAGCTATTTTGAGCAGGCGTCACCGCAGGGACTGGTCGGAAACAACTTGACCCTTGAGCATCTCCACCCCAACGTAGAGGGATACCATCTGTTGGCAGATGGTTTTTTTAACACGCTGCGTGAACAAAAATTTATCAGCAGTGACTGCAACGAGTCCAACATTCATCCGGCGGAGTACTATCTGGAACAGTGGCCGACCACTGCGCTAGATCGTGCCCTGGGAAAATTGCGCATTATCGGCCTAATGGACAACTGCCCATTTACACCACTGGATAACCCCAGCCATGCACTGGAACAGTATCAGCCTGCCAACAAAACCGAGGCTTTAGCATTGCAGGTAAAAAAAGGTGAGATCAGCTTTCGACAGGCGCACGTTGAACTCGCAAGGCAATATGCAAAAGCAGGCGAACCCAATAAGGCGTTACGTGAATATCTAACACTCATCAGCGCAGAACCTTTCAGAGCGGAGCACTATCTCTTTGCCGTCAAAGAGATGCTTAATATTCGCGAATATAAAACAGCACTAATGCTGCTCCATGGCTCTCTTAAATTCAAGAAAACACTGATCGGGCATAAATGGCTCGGCCAGACATTACTCGCGCTGCGCAATCCAAAAGAAGCACTCACCCACCTCGAGCTCACACAAAAAGGGGTGCCTAACGATCCACAAGTCTACTACTTCACCGGCATCGAAAATGTCGCGGCCGCTCAACAGGAAGCAGCACACAACACCTTGTCACTCCTGACTGCGCTCAGCCCTGAGTATCCGGGAATCGAAAAACTGACTAAAATGATTGAAACACGATGGCCACAGCGGGAATCCACAGAGAACAGTAACGCACAGTATGTAAAAATATATTACCCGTCATGAAACAATCTATCACTCATACTTAATCATGCAACGCTGATATTGTTACATTAAATTTAAAGGCTGTATAAACTCCACTCACGTTCAGGTGCTAACAAAAGAAGCAATGCAAAAAAACGATTCAGGCAATCTCGAACAAGCAAAGCGCGTGCTGTTAGAAAAGCGCGTCGGGCACCTGCATCTCAAACAGCGCCTCGGCATCGAGACCGAACGCAAGGCACGCGTCTTTGGACAGGGGTTAAAATTCCTCAATATTGAGAACTGGGCCACGATGCACAGTGTCATTCGTAACAGTCTGCGACTTACGTTGATCTATAAACGGGCACAGGCGAATGTGCTCGATATCACAATCACCCACAATACCCTGCCGATCTATCACCTGCCAGAGGCGCTTGAGGGGTTCCGATTACTGCACCTGAGCGACCCCCACCTCGATATCGCGCCCGACATGGCCGATGCTTTGATCGAGAAAATCAACGCAGTTAATTACGACCTTTGTGTCATTACCGGCGACTACCGCGCAAAAACCCACGGCGACTACCATGCCGCGATGTCAGCCATGCAAAGCGTGCGGCCACATATCAACGCTCCTGTTTATAGTGTACTAGGCAACCATGACAGCATCATGATGACACCCGACCTTGAGGCGATGGGGATCTCGTTATTAATGAATGAACATGTCGCTATCTCACATAACAACAGGACACTCTGGCTTGCAGGCGTGGATGACCCCCACTACTTTCGCGCCGACAACATCGAAAAGGCGTGCAACGAGATTCCATTGGATGCGCCCTCTATTCTGCTATCGCACACCCCTGAAATCTACAAGCAAGCGGCCTATGCCGATTTCGATGTAATGTTGTGCGGGCACACCCACGGCGGGCAGATCTGCCTGCCCGGCGGCAAGCCGATCTATTGCAATGTCACCTGCCCACATACTTACTGTTCGGGATTGTGGAAATATCACCACATGGTCGGTTACACCTCACGCGGCTGCGGCTCATCAGTGGTCGATGCGCGCCTCAACTGCCC
>CALZIG010000140.1 GCA_945787585.1 uncultured Gammaproteobacteria bacterium
TCACCATGTCCCATCACTTTATCAGACTTACTCCATATCAATACTTTATTACCGGACGATTGCGCCTGACTTGTTTTAACCCCGCCATCTACTTGTTGCTTGTCATGGTCAGGCATAGAGGAGGCACTTTCATCACTACGTTTTTTTCTAGCTTTATTATCAGTAATTTTATCAATTGCTTTCTCGATAATGCTCATCACTAACCACCTATTCCTGTAGATACAATTGACATTAGAGCGTCAACATCAAATAAGGCAATAGCCAATACGATTAGGTATGAAGCAAACAAGCCAATGCACGCAACAATAAATACTGACAATGATAATTTTTGCGCCCTTTTTTCAGAGCCAGGAACTATCTTTGTCACTGATCCTAATGCCGTAGCACCTTCTATCTGAGACAGATCATCTTCCGTAATAAAGGTCGCCTTTAACATCCCAAATAATATCGCCAGTCCAACACCGCCGCCAATGCCCAGGAACAAAACCATAGTGATGAACAGTCCTCGATGAGGCCAAACGGGCACCAGTGGAACTGCGGGAGGATCGATGATACGAAATTGCACGTCATCAACGCTTTGAGACGCTTCTCTTGAAATTTTAGCCGACTCACGTCTAACTACTAACGCCTCATAATTTTGCTTATTAATAGTATAGTCTCGATTAAGTTTTGCGAGCTCAGCCTCTACCCGAGGCACAACATCGACCAGTTTTCTCAACCCCGCTACTCGGCGTTCATGCTCTACGACACGCACTTTCAACACTGAAACATCCGCTTCTGCACGACCTAACGAGATTTTTAATTCCTGAAAAATCGGGTTATCTGCGTCACCGTCCGCCCATTGTGTCAGTTTCCGCGACTCAAGCTTGCCATCTCTTTGTGCTTTTAACTGCTCTATTGTCCGCTTCGCAGCAATCACATCAGGATGCTTGTCAGTAAACTGCAATAACAAACCATCCAGCGTCACTTCAAGCCCACTAATCCGGCTATCAATGTCATTGACCCCTTGCACCATCCTGTCTTGCGTCAGCGGGATATCTCCATCAATTTGGCGCTGAAGCTCATCTCTTCTTCTTTCAGCTTCTCGTAAATCAAGCTTTGCTCGTTCCAGACCTTCCATGCCAATTCTTAAACGATCAAAATAGCCACCCGCTTCTGTCGGCATAAAACCAACATTTTTCCTTTTAAATACTTTTAGCCGTTCTTCTGCTTCTTCTAATTTCGCCTCATATTCGTCAATTTGCTGATCTAAAAACACTTCCGTTCTGCTTGTGTCTTTACGCGCTGTCATCAGGGTCGTTTCGACAAAAAGAGCCAGCAACTTTTCGACTACATTTTTTGCTAGAAGCGGGTTTTTATCCTGATATGAAATTACATATATTCCATCACCAGACGAGCCCTTCACATTTATTTTCTCACTCAGCCTGTTTATCACTCTCTCCAGATCTTCCGGGGTTTTTACCTCCAGATCTAACGCAGATTCCTTAACAATTTTTTCAAGATTTGGACGACTTAATAAGGTCCTACGGGTTGTCAGCGCCACTGCTGAACGCACATCACTATCAACTGCAATACCTCGCAACACTGGCTGCAACATCGATTGAGTGTCGAGATAAACTCTCGTCATCGCCTCATACCGATCTGGCAAGACATAAACAACGCCCCAGCCTACCGCACAGATGACCGCTGCTGTGACAATCGCAAGCCAGCGTCGTATCCAGGCAAGATGCGCCATTCGCGTATACTTCTTAAACTCCTCAAATGCGCCACTCATCTTAACTTGCCTTTAGTATTAATATTAATGTACAGCCGTAAAATAGGCATTAAAACCATGATTCCGGAATAATTAATATGTCACCAGGTCTCATTTCAACATTGGCAGAAATTTCCCCACCTGACATCAAGTCTTCAATCTTGACACGAAACTCTCTTCGTTCGCCGTCAATTTCACGAACAATATGAGCCTTATTGCCGGCGGCAAACTCGGTTAATCCACCCACTGCAATCATCACATCTAGTAGTGTCATTGCCTCACGATATGGAAGCGCCTGAGGCTGTGCCGCAGCCCCTACCACTCTGATTTGCTGGTTATAAGGGCCGCCAAAGCCACTCACAATCACAGTAACAACAGGCTCTTTTATATATTTCGATAGCACACCCTCGATGTCTCGAGCCAACTGGGTGGGGGTTTTACCAATGGCGACCATATCCTCAACAAGTGGACTGGACACTGTCCCATTTGGACGTACCGGCACCGTGATAGAAACATCGGGATTACGCCAAACAAAAATATTTATCGTGTCACCCGGACCGATCAGGTATTCAGAGTGAGTCCTATCAGAACTCACACCGTCTAATGCCGGTGTTGGGAGCGACGTAGTCGATGCACAACCCACCAGTAAAACGGGTACAAAAAGAAACCCGGTAATGGCCCTTGCGCAAGATTTAAGTGAAAACATTTTCACGTAATAGCCCTTCCTTAGTTCAAATTTGGTTAACCCGTTATTATAAATGAAATATCGTCATAATATACGAGCACTTTAACTACTCGCTCATTAAATCAGTCTAGCGTCGCACCTAATTTAGCCAATTGACCCCTTCAATAATTATCGATAATAATATGTTTTATCGGGTACCAATATGCTGCAGCACTTTCAATCTATCGGCACAAGCTGGGGATCAAGCAAAAAATATAAATCAACACGCCAATTTCCATTCTTTGTTCATGGTCATTAGGTTTTTTAGTATACTTAATGTCGGATTATTTTACAGGCCATTAAAGATAATTATCACAATAAATTTTATTTTGATAGATATCAACTAGTTATATTTATGGCACGGTTAGTGCTTAGAGTTAAAGTAGATGTAAAATAATCGAGGATTTATAAAATGAACAAAGTTTTTGCAGCAGCCCTGACACTACTATTAACAGTTGCAGGAAATGCACATGCAACATTATCAAACCCATACAGCTATACTCCAGAGGATCTGCAGACATTTTCACTGCAGCAGGATGCCCCTGGCGGTAGCGCACAAGCTTTTTATGGCATTTTCCCAGATGGCACCTTCACCACAATATGGGATCGTTCAAATACAGGTGGAACGGCATATATTGGTGCGAGCGGCACCAAAGACCTGAGCGCTTTTGACGGCATAAGCTTGAATATTACCAATAGCTCATTTGCACCGATCTCAGCAGCACTCTATGTAGTCGAAGACGCCATGATCTATATAGGTAGCATCATTGAGCTGGATGACAATGAGACAGGCATCATGAAACTCGCTTTTGGTGGTCCAAGCCAGTCAACGACGATGGATGACCAGTACGGCTTCTTTACCGCACAGACTACAGGCTATATGACCCATGCAAAAGTGCCTGAGCCAGCAACCATCGCGATGATGGGACTTGGCCTGATCGGCCTGGGATTCATGGCAAGACGTAGAAACAGCTAACAACAAAAAGGTGCCTAAGCACCATTGGCCCTCAGATAGCGAACCTATCTGAGGGCTTTTTTTATTCTCCATTCACAAGCTATCACGTAACGCTTTAGCTAGCGCGTAGCTTGAGAACGAACCCGGTTTTGCAACTAGCAACTCATCCAGCAGATCTCTTGCTTTGTCAGCATCACCTGTTTTCGCATAACCTGCTGCCAGATGATACTGTATATCAGGCATCTTTGGTGCCCGCTCATGCGCATCCTCAAGTAAAGACAGACCTCGCTTCAATCGCCCTTCTTGAACCAGGATCCAGCCAAGCGTATCCAGAACCGAAGCATTCTCTTTATTTAGCGCATAAGCACGCTCAGCAAATGACAATGCACGCTTATCACCAGCTTGTGAAAAAAACCAGGCAAGATCATTCAGGGCGATCAAATTTTCCGGATCATTTTCGAGCAGTATTAAATAATGCCTGATTGCAGAGTCACTATCATTCAACTGGTTATAGCCCCCCACCAGCACTAACCGAGCTCTGGCGTCATCTGTAAACTCATCAAGCCACTGCTCAAGAAATGCCTGTGCCTGTGCAAGCTGATTAGCCTGTGCATAGGTCCGATGCACTTTGATCGCGATCGTACTCCGCCGTTCTTTTTGTAGTCCCATTTTATACTCAGCAAGGGCATCACTGTATCTCTTCTCCGACATCATCAAGTCGCCTGCCAGCTCAAATCCAACCGCGACATCAGGCGCCGCGTTCTTTACACCTTCAGCGACTTTTAATGCACTATCCACCTTGCCTTCACTAAGTTCAAGACGTACCAGATTGATCGCAGCAGGAAAATAATCACCTTTAAGCTCCAATGCACGTTTCAGATATTGACGCGCATCATTATTATTACCCTTATTTAAATAAACTGTACCAAGCAAATGGTTAAAAACCGGTTGATCTGGTGAACTGGAAACCATTTTCTTAGCAACTACAAGCGCTTGATCAAGGCGTTTCTCGCGCAGATAAAGCATCACCAGCAATACGCCTGCACGATCTGTGCGTTTCTCTAGCCCCTTCGCGTTTTCTAGCTCATTAATTGCAGCTTCAACGTGACCCTGCTTTAAATAGGACACCGCCAGCTCAGTTCTTGCAAAATGATTATCCGGATCGTTATCAATCGCGGATCTGAGATAACGAACACCATTTTCAACATCGCCACTATAATTAGAAGCCGCCCCTATCAGTGCAAGTAACTGAGCATCAGTAGACGCATTCTTAAGTGCAGGGGAAAGCAGGTCAACCACCCCCTCGTGGTGTTGCTGCTGAAGCCGCAACGATGCCAGCATCTTACGTGCAGTAGTATTGTCAGGTTGTAAAATGACATAACGACTCAATAACTGGTCAGCTTGTTCCAAATTACCCATCGCATAATTGACCGCACCTAACATCAACATGGTCGGTTCATGCTCAGGCGCGAGTTGCTGAACAATTATCAGATATTTGCGTGCCGTATCGAGGTCACCACTTTCATATGCTATTTTTGCACGCATAAAATTGGGTAGTGGATGTTGAGGCAGAAGCGCTATAAGCTCATCGACTACCGCGAGTGCCTCTTCGTTCTTTTGCTGTGCATTCAATACGCCTACCAGGCCTAAGCGTGCCTGCACTGAATACTGACTAGACACTTGCTTAGGTTCATTTAACAAAACAAATTTATAGCTATTCTCAGCCACAGAAAAATTCGCGTTGATAGTGGCTACTTTTCCTTTTAGAAGCAAGGCCTCCGCATTTTTATCATCGATAGCCAATAAATTATCAATATATTGCGATGCCTGACCAATCTTATCCTCTAATAAACTTAACCTCGCCAAACCAATATTTGCAAAAGCTGATTGACTGTTAATCTTTAATGCGGCGCTAAAATCAGCTCGTGCCTCATTAAATTTCTGAGAACCCAGTAGCGCTTCACCCCTTAGTGCGAGTAAATCAGACTTTGACTTTTTCGACAGGTCCTGATCGATGCTAATTTCATCCAATAATTGAGTGTATTTTTTCTGTATTAATAATGACCGCGAAAGTAATATTACAACATCGTCATTACCTGACGTCTGCATACCCAGCACTCGTCGAAGTTCTCGTTCACCACTTTCACCGTCACCGGTATCAACATAGATAGCACCTAACAGATATCGCGCACGCACACTTGACTCATCTTGCTGGAGAACATTCTTTAGCTCAATCACTGCTGAACGATAGTTTTTCTCCTGAAAAAATACTTCGGCTCGCTGCATATGCTCAGCCGGATCCAGACTTGCTTTCTCACAGGCCGCGACCAAAAAAATCAAAAAGACAAGACACCAGAAACGTTTTTTCTTCATCCTATTCCCCTTGAATACTAGTTATCACGTCGCGTATATTCTGCATTTAACTGTCCATTCAGCTCATCAAGCCGCACACTTATATGCGGCATCATCTGCCTATAAAACAGCGCCAACTCCCTCCGAGCAGAATCAGCACCCTGATCGCTATCTATAGATATTGAAACCACCATTGCACTTCTATTTGAAATGATCGCGCCCCAGATATCCAGTAGCTTGGCGGTGATTTGACTGGTCGTAGATATCCCCGCGACATTGTACCAATACCAGATTACTTTTTCTTTCGATGAGCGAAACTCAACTTCAACCACCTGTTGACTTTCAAAATCGCTGACTAAAATATGTCGCACACCACCTGGTACAACAACCTCATTGGCGCCCGTAAAAAAACCATTTTCTGAATTGATTAACTCCGCCCCCTGTCGTTGATGCGCATAGTATGCAACATACAACATGACTGACTCATCGCCCTTGTGATATTTTGCGGCGAGTACTTTGTCCGCGCCATGAAATAAGGGGCGCCAGCCATCATCAATATACTCAGGACCAATCCATTTTTCAGCCCCTTTAGGAAACACTAAATCGACAGAAGAAAATGTATTAGGCAACGACAGGGCTTGTGACTCTACATTCTTTATCACTACAAAAAAAATAATTAACCCCGTTAGCACGCCGCCATATAAATATTGCTTACGCAGGGGTAATACTTCATCTCTAACATTTCTCGGCTTAAATTTAGTTTCACTAATAATGCCTGTCTTTTGTTTTTCTTTAGGCATCAGTATCCATAATAAAGGATACATCAACCCTGCGTATAACGCCCACCCAAGGCCTTCATGATCCTCGACCATCCAGTGTTGCATATCGGTCAGGTGTCCAATCCAGATGATGATCAACACCCGCAACCAGTTTAATGCAATCGACCAAAAAACGATGATCGAAAACACCATCAAACGTTTACGATTACCCTCGAAAAAAACATATACGTAAAGAGAACCTAATGCCATAGATGCGAGTAAGAACCTAAGCCCGCCACATACCTCTTCGATTAAAAATCGTCCTTCAGGTATTGTCAGATAGTACCCCTCCATTAGCGTTGGAATACCCTGAAACTGCAGTACTTTATATGCAACCACTGCCGTCATATCCTGCAGTATAGACGCGACTGGGTCCCATATAGGTGTTGCGAAAATAAGATAGCTCAGCGGAAAGAAAAGCACGCGGCCAGTTTGATTTCCAAAAACAGCCCATATCAGCGCAGGAAACATCATGATAAAACTTACATATTCTACCGTCATCACGCCAACAAGCCTTGAAACCAACCAGAGTAGCGATAACGCTATTAACACACTCAAGCCAAGCTTCGATGGTACAGGCACGATATCACCAAGCAGCATCCTACGCTGCCAAATCAAATACGCGCTTACTATGACCACAAGAAAACCGTAGCTGTATTGGCTGGACTCCCACCAAAAAGTAACGACCGAAGCAGCAGTATCGGAAAATAATGTCGCTAATACTAATATTAAAACAACACTGGAAACTAGCGGGACAGTCCATAGTGAGTGGCCAGACTCAACTCCCCCTCTAGCCCCCGTTTTATCCATAAAAACTGCTCACTTTAATCCGTGTCTTTCTAATAAGGTGTACAGCGTCGGACGACTCACACCAAGCAACTCCGCCATCTGAGAGATATTATTACCACACACCCCCATCGCTCTACGAAGTGCCTGTAGTTCTGCTGCATGTTTAATCTCACGTAAGTTAAGCTGGATATCAGCATCAGCCGTTATCGATTCTAAATCAAGATCTTCGGCAGTAATGTGACTTTCATCTGCCATGATCACCGCCCGCTTAACACGATTTTCTACTTCTCTAACATTACCCGGCCATAGGTGAGCTTCTATCTCAACCAGCGCATCTCTGGAAAACCCTTTTATATTCTTATTGTTCTCTCGATTAAAACGCTCCAGAAAGGTTCTAGCGAGCAATAGCGCATCATCTGATCGCTCACAAAGCGGTGGGATTTTGATTGTCATTTCGCTAATCCGATAATATAAATCTTCTCTAAACCGTCCATCACTCACCTGGCCTTCCAGATTCTGGTGTGTTGCACAGACAACTCGCACATCGACAGGAATTTCATCTCGTCCCCCAATGCGCTCAATCACTCTTTCTTGTAAAAAACGTAATAATTTTGCTTGCAGCGGCTGACCAAGATCACCTATCTCATCAAGAAAAAGCGTACCGCCGTGTGCACACTCAATCTTGCCCAGCGTCTGCTTAGCCGCCCCGGTAAAAGCACCTTTCTCATAACCAAAAAGCTCACTTTCTAAAAGATTCTCTGGAATCGCAGCACAATTTATTGCAACAAAACGCTTGCTGGCGCGATCACTCATATCGTGTAATGCACGCGCAAGCAACTCCTTTCCTGTGCCGCTATCACCAAGTAGTAATGTAGTGATATCTGTCGGCGCAACCTTTTCGATCGTCTTACAGATTTTCTGCATAACATCACTTGCGAAAACGATCCCGCCAAATGTAGTTTCAAAACCCTGCTTTAATAACATCTTATTTTGCAGTTCAAGCGCCCTAAGGTAAGCTGCGCGATCAACGACAAACTTCAATGTATCCGGTTTCACCGGTTTCTGATAAAAATCATACGCACCGAGACCAATGGCTCTCATTGCATTTTTATCATCATCATTACCTGTCACAACAATTACTTTTGCACTCGCATCATGCTCAATGATCTCAGTCAGCGCAGCAAGCCCTTCACTTGCATTTTCTGGGTCAGGCGGTAAACCCAAATCAAGCGTGATCACATCTGGACAATGTTCAGTTAACTGTTTGATGCCTTCCGCACGATCAGCGGCAACGATCACTTCATAGCCATCAAAACACCAACGCATCTGACTCTGCAAACCAGGGTCGTCTTCAATCACTAACACCTTTTTCAAAGCCTGCTTCGATACTGCCACAGTAGTCACCTTTTATTTAGTTTGCTCATTATAACGAGGTATCTTGATAAAAAACCTCGTCCCACGCTGAAGTTGACTATCGACGGCTATGGTTCCACCCAGACCACTAATAAACTCTCGGGCCTCATAAACACCTATTCCCATTCCAGCATTTCCCTTAGTTGTGTCAAACGGACGAAAGAGGCGTTCACGTATAAACACTTCATCCATACCACTGCCACTATCTTCTATCGTAATATTAGCCCAATCGTTACTTGACGCTAATCGAATTTCTACACTACCGTTTTCGTCTGTGGCTTCTTGCGCATTTTGTACCAGATGTTCAATCACAGACAGCATTCTGTCATATTCAGCTAAAATTAAAATCTCATCGTCGCATCCAACCACCCTCGGAACAGGCTGAGTGACTGACCTGTTCTCAACCGCACTTTTTAATAATGAACCCAACCTCACTACAGCTTTACCACTTGAAAAGGTACTTTCGCCCTTTAACTGCGATAGCATTCGATTCATTTTTCCTACCGAATTATTAACAGTCCCAAGTGCGTCATCAATAAATTCTGGCTTATTCTTGAACTTTTTTGCGTTCTCGACCACCAATGACAGCTGACCAACCACATTTTTAAGGTCATGCACAACATAAGCGGACAAACGATTAAAGGCCTCAAACTGACGTGCGTCTAATAACGCCTGATTTGCTTCGAGTAATGCTAGGTAACTGGCAAGTTCGCGCCCCGCGATCCTTAACAGATCGATATCTTCCCAGTTGAAATGGTCTCCACCACGTGATTTAGCCAACACAACAAAACCGAAAATCTCTGTTTTTTTCATTAGTGGAACAATAAGCCAGACATCCTGTAGTTCACTTAGCCATGCGGGTAACTTAAGACCGCGATATAAACTTGTGTCAATCTTATACTCATTCAAGTTCACTACCCATTGCCATTTTTCCATAAACATCACCAGTGAGCTATTTCTATCCTCTATTGCATGCTCAGGGAGCCCCATATCCCAGCCACTTACGGGCTTATACCCTTTATCATGTTCACTATATAACCATAGTCCCCCACCCGAACTTTCCACGATATCTGCAATCGCTTTAATTGCGCGCACACGCAACTGTTCGTCTGTCCCCCCCATAGAAAGCGCTCGAATAAATGTTATCCACTGTTCACGGTAATCGTATTTATATGCAAAGAAATTCTTCGCCAAGTAGACCTTTAGGTATGCACGTATTTGCCCAGAAAACATTAATACAAGCAATAAAATCAGAGCGCCCATAACAAAAACGACCTGAATAACCCCGCCCCAGTCACCCCCAAAAAACTGTATGTAATAGCCAGCTACCGCCATTATCAGCAAGTATATACCGGCACTTATTATCGACACTGTATGAAAAACAACTCGATGTGATACCGCCTCATTGATCGCCCAATTACGATTTCGCTGCATTGAGATTGCAATCAAAGGCATAGCAAGTGCGCTTACAACTCCTCGCGCATTCCAGAAATCAGGATTAATAGACCCAAAGAGCAATGCCTCTGAATAGAGAAACAGGTCGTATACAAACATACTGCCGACCCCCAAACATAGAAACTTATATACCCATCGTTCATCTGCCCAAATATTTCGAGCCAGCTGTTCTACCAGGACCAGCCCCGCTACCGCTAAAATGACATGTCCAAATAAAGCGGAATACCCCCCCATAAAACTTAAAGGCATAGCACCTACGACCGCGAGATATAAATACCTAAAGAAAAGAGCAAGCGCACAAACACCACATATCAGGGCAAGTACAATTAGTTTCAGATTGAAACCCTTACCTCGCTCATCAGAGTTCCGTACCAACTGCACCAACCAGAAGAAGAGCGTTAGCCATGCCACATTTTTGGCAATCTCGAGCAAAGGGAAAACTGAGGATATAGCTGCGAATGCAGCCTGATATGCGCCAGCCGCCGACCACAAAGTAGTGACGCCTAGTGTTATCGCAAGAATAATGCCGCCTGAGCGTTGACGCCAGCCGAACAACGAAATAATTGTTAACAGCAGGAATAACGCCGCCGAAATAGAGTAACTTGCTGCGCCTACATTCAACATTCAATTATCATCGGCGATGAGAAAACCCTAAAATGGCAAAATATTATAAATTATGAACATCAAAATATAGCGCACTTACACGCAGTCCGTGACATTCCAGACAGGACTCGCCTCATCAGTGAAACCAGTTAACGACTACCTGCCACCTTTACCCCACAAAACTGCACCTGCCGTTTGAAACAGAATGACAAGATCGAGAAAGACGCTGTAATTTTTCACATAATAAAGATCAAACTGTAATTTTTCACGTGAATCTTTTTCAGAGTCGCCATAGGGATAACATATCTGCGCCCACCCCGTAATACCCGGTTTCAAACGATGGCGTTCTGAGTAATATGGAATATTTTCAGATAACTTCTCAACAAACTCTGGTCGCTCTGGGCGCGGCCCGACAAAACTCATATCGCCCTTCAATACATTTACTATCTGCGGAAGCTCATCGATGCGAAGCTTTCTTATCAGGGTACCCACTCGCGTCACTCGACTATCATTCTTTGTTGCCCACTGAGCCTTACCATCGCCTTCTGCATCTACTCGCATGCTGCGAAATTTTAACACCTGAA
Source organism: uncultured Gammaproteobacteria bacterium (assembly GCA_945787585.1). Classification (GTDB taxonomy): domain Bacteria; phylum Pseudomonadota; class Gammaproteobacteria; order SZUA-140; family SZUA-140; genus SZUA-76. The sequence goes on from CALZIG010000140.1 coordinate 11,447, forward strand.
AAAGTTTCCAGTTTTCACCAACCCGTACCTGCTTATAGAGAACAGGCCCACGGTCTTCCAGATAAATAGCAATCACTGTAATAACAATAGCAGGGGACGAGATCAGCAATAAAAGCAGACTGGCCCCAACATCAAAAATTCGCTTCATATAGACCCTTAAAATGCCATATTTGAAGCCATCAGAGAAAATAAGCCAACTCGGATTCAAGATGTCCAACATAATCTTACCCGTTTGCCGCTCAAAAAAACTGAGGAGATCCAGCACCTCCACGCCACTCATACGACAATCGACAATCTCGTGCATCGGGAAATTTTTCCGCCGGTCATCAATCGCCACAATGATTTCATCAACCTGATATTGCTGTGCAAGCTCCAACAAGGTCATATCATGCGGCACTATCTTCTCATCCACAACGCTACGTTCCCCAGGAAACCTAACGTAGCCTACGATCGTAAACCCACGCTGATCTGTTTTACGACGAAGTAAACTGTTGATTGCGGTCGCACGCTTACCTGTGCCCAGCACCAGTATCCGCTTATTCATTGCCTCCTTATCAACCAGCTTATAAAACACCAGCCGAACGATAACCACGCCAACTAAAGCGACCAGAAATGAAATGGCAAACTCACCTCGCCCTAAAATTAACGTGGGAAAAATATAGAAAAAGATACTAATTAATACAAAGCCGAAGAGCAGACCACCCATCACTCTCATCAACATACCGCCAAAACCATCTCTGAGATTACGCTGATAAAGCCCCATGACGGTCATGGAGCTCAGCATCACAAAGGTATATTGTGCTGCCTTAAGAAAAAAGACCCCGCCACCAACACTAACGTGTTCTTCATCGATAAAACGTATCGTGGCACCAATATAGACTGATGCCAGCAGAATACAGGCCTCAAGCAACCCCAACATCAAAAATGAAACTGGAATATAATGCCGAAAAATTCTTACCATCATATTTTTATTACCTTAATCGGATTAATCACATATCGGACATTTACGTAAAATGCTTTACGATTAAATCATCACGGTTATAATTAAACTGTATGGTGGAACCTGCTGACACTTAGTAAAGTGTCAGCAGGTTCCATTATATTCAAGTTGTACTAGTGCACTTCCCACATCGGCTGCTTTTGGCAGCTAAAATTGCCCACTAACGCCCCAGCCAGCACGATAGGCAAATGACTAAACATAGCGATACTTTTATTCAGCTGAAACTTAACGAGCAATTAAAATCAAAGACTTGAAGGTGGAATATCGTTTATTGTAATCTCACTGGGGTGTCAATCACAAATTTCGTATTGACTTGTATAAAGAATCGTTAATAATCGCCGATCTTTGGATGGATCAGCCCATCAGATCACCCAGGGCCAGTATTATGCCACCAACAACTATTTAGGTAACGACCAGGAGACTCTATAAAGATGCCGACTCAGGATGAAGTAAAGATCGGAATGATTGGACTCGGCTATGTTGGCCTGCCACTTGCCGTTGAATTCGGTAAATTACTGCCCGTTATTGGCCTGGATATTAACTCAGCTCGCGTTAACGAGTTAAAATCCGGCCAAGATAGCTCACTTGAAGTTGAACCTGAGGTGCTGAAGACTGCCACCCACCTGAGCTATACCGATAATCCAGCAGACCTGATCGATTGCAATGTCTACATTGTGACGGTACCTACCCCCATCGATGCACTGAAGCGCCCCGACTTAAGCCCGCTGGAAGGTGCCAGCCAGGTGGTCGGAAAGCTCCTCAAACAGGATGACATCGTCATCTTTGAGTCAACGGTTTATCCCGGCGCCACCGAAGAGGTGTGTGTACCGATTATGGAGCAGGCCTCTGGCCTTAAATATAACCAAGGATTCTATGTCGGCTACAGTCCGGAACGTATCAATCCCGGCGATAAAGAACATCGCGTTACCAATATTCTCAAAGTGACATCAGGCTCCACACCCGAAATTGCTGATTTTGTCGATGACTTATACAAAAAAGTGATCATCGCAGGCACTTATAAAGCCAGCTCAATCAAAGTCGCTGAGGCCTCCAAGGTGATTGAAAACACACAGCGCGATGTCAATATCGGACTGATCAATGAACTCGCGCAGATTTTCAGCCTGCTGGGTATCGATACACAGGAAGTGCTGGAAGCGGCCGGAACAAAGTGGAATTTCCTCCCATTCCGCCCAGGGCTGGTCGGTGGCCACTGTATCGGTGTCGATCCTTATTACCTAGTCCACAAAGCGCAACAAGTCGGCTATACCCCCACCATTATCCCGGCCACGCGTGCACTGAATGACCATATGGGCCAGTACGTTGCGCAACGGGTGATTCGCTTGATGGCTGAGCATCGTTGCTCCATCGTTGATGCTAACGTACTTATTCTCGGCTTTGCCTTCAAAGAAAACTGCCCCGACCTCCGCAACACGCGTGTCGTCGACATCATGGCGGAACTTGAGGTATACAATGCCAACATTACTGTCTACGATCCCTGGGTCAGCCATGACGAAGCCACCCATGAATACGGCATTACACTCGCCAAGGATTTAACACCCAACACGTATGATGCTATTATCGTTGCGGTTGCTCACAACCAGTTTAAAGAGATGGGTATCGATAAAATTCGTGCGCTGGGGAAACCGGGCGCGGTTGTATTTGATACCAAATATACCTTTTCAGCTCATGAAACAGATGGGCGTCTTTAATAAACTCACCCCATAAAAATAGTTGAAATATATTCAAATATGATTACAAAAGCAGTCATCCCCGTTGCAGGCCTTGGTACTCGTATGCTTCCCGCTACCAAAGCGATCCCAAAAGAGATGCTACCGCTTGTTGATAAACCGCTCATCCAGTACATCGTCAATGAGTGTATCGATGCTGGTATTAAAGAGATTGTTTTAGTCACACACTCTTCAAAAAATGCTATCGAAAACCACTTTGATAAATCTTTTGAACTGGAAACAACGCTCGGAAAAAATGTTAAACGGAAGTTACTACGGGAAATCCAGACGATCTGTCCCAAAGATATCACCATCATGCACGTCCGTCAGGGTGAAGCAAAAGGACTGGGGCATGCTGTCTCTATCGCTCGTCCATTAATCGGTGACAACCCGTTTGTAGTGATACTCCCGGATGTACTCATTGATGATGCCTCCTGCAACCTTGCCAGCGATAACCTGGCGGCAATGATAAAACGCTTCGACGATACTCAGGCCAGTCAAATCATGGTCGAACCAGTGGACAGAGAACAGGTATCAAACTACGGCGTGGTTGATTGTAACGGGGTCACACTACAGCCTGGCGAGTCAGCTAAAATGGTCAAAGTCGTTGAGAAGCCGTCAATCGATGAAGCACCGTCAAACCTCGCCGTCGTGGGTCGCTATGTCCTCTCAGCAAGCATATGGAACTTACTTGATAATACTGTTCCGGGTGCAGGCAACGAAATCCAGCTAACCGACGCAATTGCAGACCTAATTGAATTAGAAACCGTCGAGGCATTCCACATGACAGGAAAATCGCATGACTGCGGCTCTAAACTGGGCTACATGAAGGCGTTTGTGGAGTATGGGATGAGGCATCCTGAAAATGGGGAAGCTTTCAGACAATATTTAAACACGCTCCGCAGCTAAAATAGACTCATAAAAAAAGGCCATGTGCGATTCAATCGCACATGGCCTTTTGATTACCTCAAATCGATCTTACTTATAATAACCGATCATCTGCTCAAGTGATTTTGCTTTAATCTTTGATGCCTGACCTGCACAACCAAAAGATTCGTAACGCGCTTTACAAATTTCAGACATTGCCTTGGTAGATTCCTTGAGGAATTTACGTGGGTCAAAGTTTGAAGCATTCTCAGCAAGGAACCTACGTACTGCACCGGTAGAAGCCATCCGCAAGTCAGTATCAATATTAACCTTACGTACGCCTGACTTGATCCCTTCAACGATCTCTTCAACAGGTACGCCATAGGTCTGGCCCATGTCACCACCGTAGTTATTAATAATCTCCAACCAATCCTGTGGTACAGATGAAGAACCGTGCATCACGAGATGAGTATTAGGAATCACTGCGTGAATCTCTCTGATACGGTCAATTCGCAGCACCGCACCTGTTGGTGGTTTGGTGAACTTATAGGCGCCATGTGAAGTACCAATCGCAATGGCTAACGCATCAACATTGGTTTTTTCGACGAAGTCTTTTGCTTCATCGGCCTTGGTGAGTAGCTGATCCATATCCAGCGCACCTTCCGCGCCATGACCATCTTCTTCTCCCATCATGCCAGTTTCCAGCGAGCCAAGACAACCCAGCTCACCTTCAACAGAGACACCACCGGCATGTGCCATATCAACCACCTTCCGCGTGACATCAACATTGTACTCATAAGATGAAGGGGTTTTCATGTCAGCCATCAAAGAACCATCCATCATCACCGATGAAAAACCAGACTGAATTGAGCGCAAACATACCGCAGGCTCAGAACCGTGATCCTGATGCATCACAACCGGAATGTGTGGATACTGCTCAACTGCCGCAGAGATCAGATGACGTAGAAAAGGTTCGCCCGCATAAGAGCGCGCGCCGGCAGAACCCTGCATGATCACAGGTGAATCAACCGCATCGGCGGCCTGCATGATCGCGTGAACCTGTTCCATGTTGTTGACATTAAATGCGGGCATCCCGTAGCTGTTTTCAGCAGCATGATCCAGTAACTGGCGTAATGAAATCAGGGCCATTGTCTGTTTCTCCTATCGTTTAAGTAATTATATTTAAAAATTTTGAACCACGTTATATATCGAGCGCTTCTTACTAATCAAGCCCCGATACGAACAATCTTCATCGAATTTGTACCACCATCAACGCCGACCTTGTCGCCTTTAGTGATAATTAGCAGGTCACCTTCTTTTACGACACCCCGCTCTAACAATACATTTTGTGCCAACGCACTGAGTTCATACTCCTTAATATCATCAATATCAATACTCATCGGATACACTCCACGGTACATCGTCATACGACGTTTGGTTCGCTCACTGCGAGTCAAAGCATAAATCGGTAGACCCGAGCTAATACGCGACATCCACAACGGCGTAGAACCGGATTCCGTCAACGAAGCGATACCATCGACCTTTAAATGGTTAGCGGTATACATCGTCGCCATCGCAACCGCTTCATCAATACGCCCAAAGGTCAGATCAACACGGTGATCAGAAACACGACTGCTGCGCTGTTTCTCTGCCTCTTCACAGATGCGCCCCATCGACTCAACCACTTTAGCAGGGTATTTTCCTGCCGCCGTTTCACCCGATAACATCACGGCATCGGTACCATCCAGTACTGCGTTAGCCACATCAAATACTTCTGCCCGTGTTGGAATCGGATTTTCAATCATCGATTCCATCATCTGCGTGGCAGTGATCACCACACGATCCATCGCACGTGCACGCTTAATCAGGTCTTTCTGAATCGCCGGGAGTTCTGCGTCACCGACTTCAACACCAAGATCACCACGCGCCACCATAATCACCTCAGAGGCCTCGATGATTTCATCGATCACATCAAGGGCATCCGCGCGCTCAATCTTGGAAACGATCGCGCCATGGCCACCGGCCTCACGCAACAATTTACGGCATTCATTCACATCACTGGCAGAACGTGGAAAAGAGACCGCCACAAAATCGGCTTCAATCTGTGCGGCCGATAAAATGTCACGCTTATCTTTATCCGTTAACGCTGGCGCGGACAAACCACCGCCCTGAAGATTGATCCCTTTGTTATTCGATAAAGGACCGGTATGCATCACCTTCGTATGCACTTCCTGACCTTGTACGTCTGTCACTTCCAGAATCATACGGCCATCATCCAGCAACAACACATTTCCTGCCTTCACATCCGCTGGAAGGTTTTTATAAGTGATGCCGACTCGCTCGTTAGTCCCTTCTTCATCACCTAACGCAGCATCCAGAATAAAGCTATCCCCTTCTACCAGATTAACTTTACCTTCTTTAAACTTGCAGGTACGAATCTTGGGGCCCTGCAAATCAACCAGCACACCAATCGCTCTACCATGCTTTTCTGCAAATGCTCTAATATTATCCGCACGCCATTTTTGCTCTTCAAATGAGCCGTGTGAAAAATTCAGGCGCACAACATCAACACCGGCCACTACCAGTGATTCCAAAACTTTAGGGTCGTCAGTTGCCGGCCCTAGAGTTGCGACGATTTTTGTTCTGCGCAACTTATCTTCTCCCCAATATTAACCAAAAATGGAGCCCACCTGGACTCCATATATTCTATCACCTACTATTTAGCGCGCTCTTCCAGAATCTCAACGGCGGGCAATTTTTTACCCTCCAGAAATTCCAGGAATGCGCCACCACCTGTCGAAATATACGAAACTTTATCTGCAATATTATATTTAGATACGGCCGCCAGCGTGTCGCCACCGCCCGCAATCGAAAATGCAGGACTCTCGGCAATCGCATTGGCAATCGCTTTGGTCCCTTCGCCAAACTGATCAAACTCAAACACCCCAACCGGGCCGTTCCAGACGATAGTGCCAGCGTTTTTCAGGATCTCAGCCAACTCTTTTGCACTCTCTGGGCCAATATCAAAAATCATGTCATCATCGGCCACATCCGTGGCCGCCTTCAGTTCAGCGACAGCACTCTCTGAAAATTCTTTAGCGCAGACAACATCACGCGGCACCGGAATATCACCGCCGCGCGCTTTTGCATCGGCCGTCAATTGCTTTGCAGTGTCGATCAAATCATTTTCACACAGTGACTTACCGACATTGTGACCCGCCGCCGCGATAAAAGTATTCGCAATCCCGCCACCCACAATCAGTTGATCAACAATCTTTGAGAGTGATTCCAGCACCGTCAGCTTGGTTGACACTTTAGAGCCGCCCACAATCGCCACCATCGGGCGTGCAGGGTTATCCAACGCCTTCCCTAACGCGTCCAGTTCACCCGCCAGCAGTGGCCCTGCACATGCAGTCGGCGCGAACTTGGCCACACCATGAGTTGAGGCCTGTGCGCGGTGCGCAGTGCCAAACGCATCCATCACAAACACATCACACAAAGCGGCATATTGCTTTGATAGCACATCTTCATTGCCCTTTTCACCGGCGTTGAAGCGTACATTTTCAAGGATCACAACGTCACCGTCTGCGAGTTCAACACCCCCCAAA
>CALZIG010000141.1 GCA_945787585.1 uncultured Gammaproteobacteria bacterium
CACGAATCGTGAGTGTGAGGGTCTGGCTACCGGCAATCCCGCCCATGCTGGCCACGACCGGCAGCAGTACGGCCAGTGCGACAATCTTATCCAGCGCCTCTTCAAAGCGACCGATCACCCACGCCGCCATAAAGACGGTAATGAGATTGATGCCTAGCCATAGCGCGCGGCGTTTGGCGCTGAGAATCACCGGCGCAAAAAGATCTTCATCTTCGTTCAAACCGGCACTGGCAAGCAGCGCCTTGTCGGCCTCGGCTAACATTATATCCACCGCGTCATCGATGGTAATGCGTCCCAGCAGTTCGCCTAGCTCATTAACAACGGCAACAGAAACCAGATCGCGCCGTTCAAACAACACCGCCACATCATGCTCAGTGGCATCGCACTGAATCACGCTGCTGGACTCCTGCATCACATCCGCCACGAGTGCCGCTGGCGATTCGGTCACCACGCTGGCGATGGCTAGTTTGCCGACATAGCAGCCAAAGTCATCGATCACCATCAGCGCATTGGTGTGACGTGGCAGCGGTTTGAGGCGACGCAGGTAGCGCAACACCACCGATAACGTAACATCTTTACGTACGCTGATCACATCACTGCTCATCAGGCGTCCGGCACTCCCTTCGGCAAAGGTCAGGGTCGTTTCAAGACGGTGGCGGCGGTCGGCATCTAGCGACTGAAGCACCGCCTCACCGACCCCCTCAGGCAGTTCATCCATCACATCAGCGAGATCTGCCATTTCCATGGTTTCTGTTGCGGCCACCACTTCGGCGTGATCCATCGCATCGATAATACTGCTGCGCACCTCGTCACCGAGATAAACCAGCGTCTCACCTTCAATCTCTGCGGGGAGCAGTTCCCATAACTGGAGACGTAATTCAGGGGGTAACGATTCGAGCAGCGTTGCCAGCTCAGCGACATGTAACTGCTCAAGGTAGGGGCAAAGCGTGACCTCATCATCTGCCTTTAGCAGACCTATGATGTAATCAAGCCGATGGAAGTCAGCACTTTCTTCGGGGTTGCTTGTCACTGGCGTCATCTACTCTACCTGTCTGTCAATGTTTAGCCGCTAAATTTGAGGGGCCAAGTACGGCACTGTTTATGAATCGCCCGACCTGAGTGGTATCTTGCGCGCGCCGCATAGTGCACAGATAATCTGCTGATTGCAATCACCAACCGCAAAAAAGCATTATGAACGGGGGCGACTAGAAGATCAAAGCAAGCATCTCTGATCAATGCTATGAGACACGAGGCCCTGTGATTACAACCACTTCTGCCGTTTGAAAATGAGATAACCCACACCGACCAGCAGCAAGCAGAGCGCCAGCACATATTCAAAGGCATGGGAATCCTCAGTGCCGGGAATGCCGCCAACATTGATCCCCAGAATACCCGTTACGAAACCGAGCGGGAGAAAAATACCCGCCACCAGTGAAAGAATATACATCCGTTGATTCATGTGCTCTGCCATACGATTGACCAACTCTTCCTGAATCAGACTGGCACGCTCACGCATCGCGTCGAGGTCTTCAACATATCGAATCAAATAATCGGTGGATTCACGCAACTGCTCTCTGTTTTGCTCGCTCAATATAGTGCTGCGGTCATTGAGCAGACGATTCATCGCCTCACGCTGCGGTGCAAGGTAACGGCGCAGGCTGATCATCTCACGGCGGATCGCGCCCAGTTCATTGCGTATCTGATAACGGCTGGAGTCCAGTCCTTCACTTTCAAGAATATCGACCCGCTCATCAAGCTCGGTAATCACAGACGACATTCTGCTCATCAGGTGTCGACACAACATTATCAGCAACTCTCCCGGCGTCGCTGGCCCATGATTGCTGGCGATATCTGCTTTGAGTGCATCGACCGAAAGCAGGCGACGACGGCGCGTACTGATCACGCGGTCTTTTTCGATCCACAAACGAATCGACACCATATCCTCTGGGTCAGCGCCTGGGTTCATATTGACGCCACGTAGGATAACCAGCAGACCATCGGGAAAGACAACCGTTCGCGGGCGTGTCTCTTCCGCCAGCAGGGCATCACAAATGGTCTCATCCAGCCCACTCTGCTGGTAAAGCCACTGTTGACTATCATCATTAGTTAAATCGAAATGGAGCCAGAGGAAGCCTTCCTCTTGAGACTCACGCTGTGCCGCGAGCCAGTCGACCGCCTGCCCTGCACCATCGCCCTTGAGCCGATAGGCGGCGAGTAAGCCTGTATTGATACTATTTATCATCTTTATTCCGCGCTCGTTCCCAGGTCCACGCCGATATATAAAATACTTTGGTTACAGCAATCGATACTACGGGGTTGCATGTAGACACACCACAACATATGACCCCTTAAGTAATTGGGCTCTCAGTGTGAGGCGATGGCATCAAGTCTGGCGAGTGCTCCTCATGAAAATTATCCACGGTCGCTTCGATCCCCTTAATATTTTCGAAGCGCGCAATATGGTAAAGCGCGTCGCCTTCATTCACCAGTGGCAGGTTGGTTCTGCCGATGACAATACCACTCATCGTAGTGGTAATCTGTATCTCCTGTTCACCAAAAGGGTCTGCAATCACACCAAGCAGTGTCCCTTTCTTTACCCGCGCACCCAGTGGCAGCATTGCCCTGAAAATACCGCTCTCAGAGGCTCGCACCCAAAAGCTGGAACGCGCCACCACCGGCTCAATACTCTTTTTCTTCTGCTTACTACGCGAGGGCGGCAACATCTCTAGTAGTCGCATGACATTGACAATACCATCGACACCCGCACGTATTGAAACCTCATCAAAGCGCAGTGCTTCACCCGCTTCATACAACAACATTGGAATGCCAAATTCAGCCGCTGCTTCACGCAGTGATCCATCACGCAGGTTGGACGAGATCAGCACCGGTACCTGAAAGGCCCTCGCCAGCCTTTCTGTTTCAGGATCATCCAGATTGGCACGAATCTGTGGCAGGTTACTGCGGTGGATCGCGCCCGTATGCAGATCAATACCGTGCGAACTTTGCGCGACAATCTCGGCCATAAATAGATACGCAAGCCGCGCCGCCAGCGAGCCTTTTTCAGTGCCTGGAAAGGAACGATTAAGGTCGCGTCGATCGGGAAGATAACGTGAATGATTGATCAGTCCATGAACATTCACGATCGGCACCGCAATCAGTGTGCCTTTAATTCGGTTGAGCGATGAGCGTTTTAACA
>CALZIG010000142.1 GCA_945787585.1 uncultured Gammaproteobacteria bacterium
ATGTTACGATCGATAGCCGTGACGGCAAATATAGCGCGATTACGTTTTCACTCTCGGTGCAGGGGCGTGTGCATCTGGCGCGAGTGATGCGGCATGTAAAGACGTTGGAAATGGTGTCGCGGATTACGCGTGTTAAAGGTTAATTTTTAGAGGAGGGCAAAGATGGCTCGCGAAGTGATCAGTACAGAGCAGGCACCCAGTGCCATTGGCACCTATTCACAGGCGGTGAAAGTGGGGGACGTGGTCTATCTGTCGGGGCAGATTCCACTGGTGCCGGATACCATGGAAATGGTCGATGGGGATACTGAAGCGCAGATCGTGCGTGTCTTTGATAACCTGCGGGCGGTGGCGCAGGCCACCGGGGGCGATATGGCCGACATCGTCAAACTCAATATCTTTCTGACCGATCTTGGCTGCTTCGCGACCGTGAACGAAGTGATGGCGCGTTATTTTGAGGCGCCCTTTCCGGCGCGTGCTGCGGTGCAGGTGGCTGCCCTGCCACGCGGCGCCGAGGTAGAGATGGATGCGATAATGCATCTCGGCGCGCGCGCCTGATGCGGTTGGTCGTGCGGTTAACTTAACCGCGAGAGCACCACGGCAGTGAGCAAGCGACTATGAAAAACGCACCATCATCGACTGCCGCCAACGACCTCTCGGCCTCGGTGCGCTATCTCAAAGGGGTCGGCCCCCAAACCGCAGAGAAACTCGCGCGACTGGGTATCCAGCAGGTGTGGGATCTCTTTTTTCACCTGCCGCTGCGTTATCAGGATCGTACCCAGATTGTCCCGATAGGCTCACTGGCGCCGGGGGAAGAGGTGCTGGTGCAGGGTGAAGTGCAGGCTGCTGATATTCAGTTTGGTCGCCGCCGGATGTTATTGGCCCGCATCAGTGATGGCACCGGTCTGCTCACACTCCGTTTCTTTCACTTCACAGCGCGCCAGCAGGCGGGGCTACAGCGCGGTACCTGGCTGCGCTGTTACGGTGAAGTGCGCTACGGGCAGGGGGCGCTGGAGCTGACGCACCCTGAGTATCATGAAATCGAACCGCACCAACCCCTGCCCACTGATGCACGGCTGACGCCGATCTATCCCACCACAGAAGGGGTGCGTCAGGCGACGATGCGCACGCTGACCGACCAGGCACTATTGCGTCTGCAACAGCCGTCCGCGCGGGCCGATTTTTCTGCTGAAGGTGTGCTCGACGGTTTGCAGGAGCTGCTGCCAGACACGGTGCTGGCGCAGTTAAAAATGCCGCCGTTAGCAGAGGCGATCCACTATGTGCACCGCCCGCCGGTGGAAGCGTCACTCTCTGATCTGGCGGCAGGTCGTCACCCGGCGCAACAGCGGCTCGCCTTCGAAGAGTTGCTGGCGCAACAGTTGAGCATGCAGCAGCTGCGCGCAAAAAACCGCGCCCAGCGCGGCCCGCGCATTGCAGTGGCGGGCGCGTTGCGCCAGCGTCTGTTGTCACAACTGCCGTTTAAGTTGACCGGTGCGCAGCAGCGTGTGGTCGATGAGGTGATCCACGATATGCAGCAGGCCCATCCGATGCAGCGCCTGGTACAGGGCGATGTCGGCTGCGGCAAAACGGTGGTGGCGGTGCTGGCCGTCTTGCAGGCGGTGGAGGCGGGTTATCAGGCAGTGGTGATGGCACCCACTGAACTGCTGGCCGAGCAGCATCGGCAGAATTTTGCGCAGTGGCTTGCCCCGCTGGGGATTGAACTGGTGTGGCTTTCGGGCAAGTCGAAGGGGAAGGTGCGCACGGCCGCGCTGGAGAAGATCCGCAATGGCGAGGCGCAGGTAGTGGTGGGCACGCACGCGCTGTTTCAGCAGGAAGTCGTCTTTGCCAAACTCGGTTTTGTGGTGGTTGATGAGCAGCACCGTTTCGGGGTCCATCAACGCCTCGCGTTACGCGAAAAAGGGCGTCAGCAGGGCAGCGCTATTGAAGGGTCACTTTGGCCTCATCAGCTGATTATGACGGCCACCCCGATCCCGCGCACGCTGGCGATGACTGCCTATGCCGACCTCGATAGTTCAGTGATCGATGAGTTGCCGCCGGGGCGTAAACCGGTCGAGACGGTGGTGTTGCAGGATAGTCGCCGTGATGAGGTGGTGCAGCGTGTCCATCAGGCGTGCCTCAGTGGATGTCAGGCCTACTGGGTCTGTACGCTGATCGAAGAGTCGGAGACATTGCAGTGCCAGGCCGCGGAAGAGGCGGCTGCGCAACTCACCGAGGCGTTGTCGGATCTGCGCATTGGATTGATCCACGGGCGTCTCAAGTCACCGGAAAAAGCGGCCATCATGGCGGCCTTCAAACAGGGCGAGATCGATCTGCTGGTGGCAACCACGGTGATTGAGGTGGGGGTGGATGTCCCTAATGCGAATCTGATGGTGATCGAGAACGCTGAACGCCTCGGGCTGGCGCAGCTGCACCAGTTACGCGGCCGGGTGGGGCGTGGCAGTGAAAAAAGTAACTGTGTTTTGATGTATCATGCCCCTCTGTCGGAACAGGGCAAGGCGCGTCTGGCGGCGATGCGCGAGACCAGTGATGGTTTCGAGATCGCACGACGCGATCTGGCACTGCGCGGTCCGGGGGAGATCCTGGGGACGCGTCAAACCGGCGAGTTACAGTTTCGCATTGCGGATATCGTGCGTGATCAGGCGATGATCCCCGAAGTTAATCGAACCGCCGGGTTGCTGATGCAGCAGCATCCGCAGCGGGTGGCCGCGATTATTCGTCGCTGGCTGGGTGATGCCGCGCGTTACGGCGATGTGTGACACACGAGTTACGTTGAATTTGACTTAATTTAATTTTGACTGAATTTAATAGTGATAGCTGGAAAGATGAGCATTGATAGTTAAGCGGGGTGGAATTTGGCAGGAGCCGGTGTGGCGTCCTGCGGATAATGTGTTGCGCGCCACGCTGCCGAGCCATCTGTTGACGTGGCTCTTTGACAGCGCCTCGCTGACGCTGCGCTTGCAGCAGGCGAGCGATGGCGATTTCAGCGTGCGGCTGCTGTCGCAGGGATGGCAGCGGCCGCTGTTGAGCGAGCGTCGGGCGCTGGCGATGGGGCATCATGAATATGGTATGGTGCGCCAGGTGCAGCTGATTTGCTGCGGGCAGCCGTGGGTCTATGCGCGTAGCGTGATTCCGGCGCGTACCCTGCGCGGTGCCGGGCGGCAGTTGATGCGGCTGGGGAGTCGTCCGCTGGGGGCCTTTCTGTTTGCGCATCGCGGCGTGGTGCGCGAGCCGATGGAGATTGCCAGCGTGCGCCCGGGGGAGCTGATCTATGCTGACGCAACCGCCGATCTGGCATCGCCGCAGGCGAGCGTGTGGGGGCGGCGTTCGGTGTTTCGTTTTGCGCAGAAACCGTTGCTGGTGAGCGAGTTCTTTTTACCGTCTATTCCGGCGCGATAGGCCCTTGAGATGATTGAGCGTTTGCAGCAGTACCTGACATTGATGCGTTTCGATAAGCCGATCGGTATCTTTCTGCTGCTGTGGCCGACGCTGTGGGCGTTGTGGATTGCGGCCGAAGGGGTGCCCGATACCCCGGTGCTGGTGGTGTTTGTCGCCGGGGTGGTGTTGATGCGTGCGGCAGGCTGTGTGATCAATGATTACGCCGATCGCGATATCGATTCACAGGTGCGCCGTACTCGAGAGCGTCCCATTACTTCAGGCAAGATATCGCCCAAGGCTGCGCTGATACTATTTGCCGCGCTGTGCCTGATCGCCTTTGCGCTGGTGTTGACGATGAATTGGCTGACGATTATGCTGTCGTTTGTCGCTGCCTTTCTAGCGGCGACTTATCCCTTTATGAAACGCTATACTTACCTGCCGCAGGTCTATCTGGGCGCGGCGTTTGGCTGGGCGGTGCCGATGGTGTTTGCGGCACAGACGGGTGCCGTGCCCAATGTCGCGTGGCTGCTGTTTATTGCGACGGTGTTATGGGCCACCGCCTATGACACGATGTACGCGATGGTGGATCGAGTCGATGACCTGCGGATCGGGGTGAAGTCGACAGCAATTCTGTTTGGTGAGGCCGATCGTGCCATTATCGGGCTGCTACAGGCGCTCTTTTTTGTGGTGTTGCTGATCGTGGGTGAGCAGCTTGAAATGGGATTGTTTTATTATGGTGGATTAGGGGTGGCGGGACTGTCGGCGCTGTATCAGCAGTACCTGATACGAGATCGGAATATTCTGCGCTGTTTCCGTGCCTTTCTGAATAACAACACTTTCGGTGCAGTGATCTTTATTGGCATGGTGTTGCATTATGCGCTCCCCCTTGAATGATAGTGGTGAATAGTCGTAGTGAGTGAGCAGCGGTTGCTGCTTTATTGAATCAATTAAATAGAAACTAAGAATATATGTTGTTGTCATCTGTTGCTGTTGTTGCTGGATTTATACTGTTGGTGTGGGGGGCGGACCGCTTTGTGCTGGGCGCCTCCGCCACCGCGCGAAACTTTGGTGTGTCGCCGCTGATTGTCGGGCTGACTATTGTTGGCTTTGGTACCTCCGCACCGGAGATGCTGGTGTCGGGCGTGGCCGCGTATAACGGTAACCCCGGTATTTCGATCGGTAATGCATTGGGCTCCAATATTACCAACATTGCGCTGGTGCTTGGTATTACTGCGCTAGTGGTGCCGCTGACGGTACATTCTGTGATTATTAAACGAGAACTGCCGATTCTGCTGTTGGTGATGGTATTGGCATTGCTGTTGATGGTGGATGGTGATCTTGGGCGTGGCGATGGGCTCTTTTTATTGTTCGGTATGTGTTTAATGATTTTCTGGGTGGTCAGGCTGGGGTTACGAGAGCGTAATACGGCAGACCTGATGTCGAGCGAATTTGATGCTGAGATGCCGCCAGAGATGACCACGCTGCGTGCGTCAGTATGGCTGGTGATCGGCATGGTGGTGCTGTTTGCCAGCTCTCAAATGTTGGTGTGGGGTGCGGTCAATATCGCACGCGCCTTTGGCGTGAGTGATCTGATTATCGGCTTGACGATTATCGCCATAGGTACCAGCCTGCCAGAACTGGCGGCATCGGTCATGAGTGCGCTTAAAAATGAGCATGAGATGGCATTGGGGAATATCATTGGCTCCAATATGTTTAATATTCTTGGGGTGATGGCGCTGCCAGGGTTGATCTTTCCGTCGGCGCTGCCGGACGGGGTGTTAACGCGTGATTTTCCTATGATGCTCGGGCTCACCGTCGCGCTGCTGCTGATGGCCTATGGCTTTCGCGGACGAGACGGCAAGATTAATCGTTTTGAGGGTGGACTGTTGCTGGCAGCCTATAGTGGTTACATGTATTTGCTGTATCAGGCCTCTGTGTAAAGGCTGGCACTGGAGAAAAGGTTTAGGAGGGACGGGCATGAAATTCAAGGTGGCTAACGTGAAATGTGGCGGGTGCGCTACGACGATTCGTGATGGACTGATGTCGCTGCCGGGGGTTGTCGAAGTGGTTGTCGATGTCAGTCGTGGTGAGGTTGAAGTAAAAGGTGATGCGCTGGAGCGAGATGTATTAGTTGCGAAACTGATCGCGCTGGGTTACCCGGTGTTGAGTAGCTAGTCTGAGCTATTAAATTATGTTGGAAGTGCTATGCTGATTGAGCAGGACGAAATGAGTGAGGCTGCGCTTGAGTAAGGGATTGTGGGTCGCGCTATTGCTGGTGTTGGTGGCCGCGCTGAGCTGGTGGTTGCAGCGTAGCGTGGAGACTGAATCACAGTCAAGCATTGACCAGGTCAGGCATGATCCGGACTATTATATGGAAAACTTTGAGTCCACATCGCTGGATGAGATGGGTCGTCCCGCGTATCAGCTCGATGCGGAGAACATGCTGCATTTTCCGGATGATGACAGTGCGACGTTGGAAAAACCACATCTGATTGTGTTTCGTGGTGAAGAGGAGTTCTGGGATATTCGCGCCGAATCGGGGTTGGTTCTGAACAAAGGCGAATCAGTCATATTGCAGGGTGAGGTGATCATTTTGCGGGTGAGGCCGGGGCACGGGGAGGCGTTACAGGTTTATACCTCGGATTTAACTGTGCGACCGGACGAGAAATATGTGGAGACCGATGCTGAAGTGACGATCAAGGATGGTCAAGGCGTGACACGGGCAGTGGGCATGTGGGCCGATCTTAATCGGCGCCGAGTGGAGTTGTTATCAAATGTGCGGGGAACCTATGTACCTCAAAATAATTAAGGGCGCGCTGACTGTGCTCGCACTTTCCCTGTCGGGTGCCGCGGTAGCCTTGACCTCTGACAGTGAAAAGCCGATTCAGATCGAGGCCGATAGTATGGCGATCGACGAAGGCAAGGGCGTCAGTATCTATCAAGGCCGCGTCAGTTATGTGCAGGGAACGGTCAAGATGACGGCCGATAAAGTGACCATTTATAGCATCGATGGAGAGTTTTATCGTTTTGAGGCTGAAGGCAAGCGCGCCACTTACCGACAACTCCTTGATGATAATAAAGGTGAATTACAGGCGAAGGCGCAGCTCATTGACTATCATGCGCAACAAGGGCATATCCTGTTGCAAGGGAATGCCCACGTCACACGTGGAGAGGATGAGTTTTCCGGTAGCCATATTGAATACGATGCCAATGCCGACGTGGTGAATGCACGTAAGGCCGCCAATGGTGGAGAGCGGGTGCAGGTGGTGATCCAGCCGCGTGAAAAAAAAGAGAAGAATGAATCGCAGGACAGCACGGGTGGGCAGTAGTCTCTGATGCATGCATTAATCGCTTCAAATCTTGCCAAACGCTATAAGGCGCGGGAAGTAGTCAAAGACGTCTCACTTGAGGTTAACAGTGGTGAAGTGGTGGGGCTGCTGGGGCCGAATGGCGCGGGTAAAACCACCTGCTTTTATATGATCGTTGGGCTGGTGGGGAGCGATAAAGGTAGTATTGTACTGGATGGCCAGGATATGGCGAGCTACCCGATGCACATTCGCGCGAGAATGGGCGTGGGCTATCTGCCGCAGGAGGCATCAATCTTCCGAAAATTGACAGTGGCGCAAAATATACTTGCAATACTGGAGACGCGTGACGATTTGAATCGTACGCAGCAGCAGGCGCAACTAGATGAATTAATGGGTGAACTGCATATTTCCCATCTGCGCGACAATCTGGGGATGAGCCTTTCAGGCGGCGAACGTCGTCGCGTTGAAATCGCCCGCACACTGGCGACAAGTCCACGTTTTATCCTGCTGGATGAACCATTTGCCGGTGTTGATCCTATCTCTGTGATCGATATTCAGCGTATTATCCGTTTTCTGACCGATAAAGGGATTGGTGTGTTGATTACAGACCATAATGTGCGTGAGACGCTGGGAATATGTGAGCGTGCCTATATTATGAATGAAGGTGTGGTATTGGCGGCGGGCGCCCCTAATGACATTTTGGCAAATAAGCAGGTCCGCGAGGTTTATCTCGGTCAGGACTTTCGACTCTAACTATTGAGATTAGGCGCTGATAAAAGGCGTCAATTACGCTAAAATAGTCTTCGAGAAGCTTAATAAAAAAGATGGCGCCGAATCAGGACGGCGATATATGAAGCAATCCCTACAGCTCCGGCTTGGTCAACAGCTAACGATGACGCCACAACTGCAGCAGGCAATACGCCTGTTGCAGTTATCGACGCTTGATCTTCAGGCCGAAATTCAGGAGGCTCTGGAGACTAATCCAATGCTGGAGCTGGCTGATGAAGGCGGTGATGAGAACGCCGCTAAAGAGACTGCCAGCGAAACGACCGGTGGTACTTCAGATGAGCCTGTGAATGACTCAAACGCGATTGATGCCGGTGTTGCGGGGGATAATGACGTTAGCACGCAACTTTCTGATGCACTGCCCGATGAATTGCCGGTTGATAGTTCGTGGGAAGATACCTATGACAGTGTTATGCCACAGACATCTTCAAGTGCTATGCCTGAAAATAGCGATTATGAAAGTCAGGATGAATCGTCAGAAACACTGCAGGAGCATCTGTTGTGGCAGGCGCGCTTAACCGCATTTACTGATAAAGATATGGAGATTGCAGAGACGATTATCGATGCGATCGATGAGCAGGGATATCTCACTTGCTCTCTGGACGATATTTTTTCTGGTCTGCGTGAAGAGCTTGAAACGGAGATGGATGAAGTGGAGGCGGTGTTGCATTGCATCCATAATTTCGATCCCGTCGGTGTGGGCGCACGTAACCTGCAGGAGTGTATGCAGGTGCAGTTACAGCACCTGAGTCCAGAGACCCCGTGGCTGGCAGAGGCGCGCAAATTGATTATGGATCACATCAAGTTGCTGGGGACACGTGATTACACACAGATCATGCGACGTATGAAATGCACCCAGGAAGAACTCAAATCGATCATGGCGCTGGTACAGACGCTCAATCCTCGGCCGGGGGATGCGATTGCTTCAAAGCATGCTGAATATGTGGTGCCGGATGTGATCGTAAAAAAGGATAATGGCGCGTGGCGGGTAGAGTTGAATGTAGAGGCATTGCCACGTGTGCGTGTCAATAATGGCTATGCCGGACTGGTTAAACGTGCGGATAATAGCGCCGACAACACCTATCTTAAAAATCATTTGCAGGAGGCGCGGTGGTTTATTAAAAGCCTGCAGAGTCGCAATGAAACACTGCTTAAAGTGGCCACCTGTATCGTGGAACGCCAGCGCGGTTTTCTGGAGCATGGTGAAGAGGCGATGAAGGCGTTGGTATTGCACGATGTGGCCGAGGTGGTCGAAATGCATGAATCAACCATTTCACGGGTGACGACGCAGAAGTATATGCACACCCCGCGCGGCATTTTTGAATTGAAGTATTTCTTTTCCAGTCACGTGGGCACGGCGAGTGGCGGTGAGTGTTCCGCGACGGCCATTCGTGCATTGATCAAAAAGCTGGTGGCGGCAGAGAATCCGGCCAAGCCGCTCAGCGACAGTAAAATTTCACAGATACTTGAAGAACAGGGGATTAATGTTGCGCGTAGGACGATTGCAAAGTACCGCGAGTCAATATCAGTCCTTTCATCAAGTGAGCGTAAACGTTTGACATAACATCGAGGTATATAATGCAAATAAATCTGACAGGACATCATGTAGACATCACTCCAGCGCTGCGTAGCTATGTAAATGAGAAGCTGGAAAGGCTTGCACGTCACTCTGATAGCATCGGTAATGTGCATGTCGTGCTGACAGTAGAAAGTACGGTGCAGAAGGCTGAGGCGACCATGCATCTGAGCGGTGCGGATCTGTTTGCTGATGCGGAGAATGAGAACATGTATGCAGCGATTGATGCGCTGACAGATAAGCTTGATCGTCAGGTGATTAAGCATAAAGAAAAACGTAAAGATCATCGCGGGCGTCAAAAAGGTATCCCTGTTCAGGGTGCGACTGAAGAAGCGGTGCAAGATTTTATCGAACCTGAATAACGCACTGTACAGTGAGCAATTGCGTCTGGAACTAAACAAGCATGGAAATAAACGAAGTATTTTCCCCTGAGTGTGTTATTGCTCAGAAAAAGATTGGCAGTAAAAAACGTGCGCTGGAGCGACTGAGCGATATGCTCGTTAGCGCATCATCCGGCCTGACTCAGACAGAAGTGTTTGAGGCGTTGGTGGGGCGTGAACGCCTCGGTAGTACTGGGCTGGGTCATGGGGCCGCCATTCCCCACGGTCGGCTTAAAGCGGTGGAGCGTCCCGTGTGTGCTTTTTTACAACTCAAAGCCGGGGTGGACTTTGATGCCGTTGATGGCCAGCCGGTTGATTTGATTTGTGCATTGCTAGTGCCTGAGGAGTCGACTAACGAGCACCTTGAGTTGTTGGCAATGCTGGCTGAAATCTTTGGTGATGAGCAGTTTTGCCAGCAGTTAAGGGCCTCGCAGAGCGATGCTGAGCTGTATCAGTTATTGATGCAGTGGCGTTCAGGTTATGAAGCGGATCAACAAGCGCGGCCCTGCGCATAGTCGATATGGATAGACCACTGACTGTCAATCAACTGTTTGATAGTCATGCTGAAAAGCTGGCGCTGGAATGGCTGGCAGGGCGTGCTGGCGAGTCGAAGGAGATCCAGTTTACACTGGATGTCAGTGGTAAACGCGGATATGCAGAGATGCCATTAATCGGGCATCTAAACCTGATTCAACCCAATCGCATTCAAGTATTGGGTATCACAGAGCTACATCACCTTGAGTCGCTCGGTAAGAACTCATACCATGATGCACTGACCATGTTGTTTGATGAGATGCCTGCTTTTATTATTGTGGCTGACGGCGCGGAGGCCACGGAAGACCTGCGGCTACGGGCAGAACAGTCATCGATCGCGCTGTTTTCTTCACGTCTTGGTAGCGATAAACTCATCGAACTTCTGCACTATGATCTAACGGGGCTATTGGCCGCGTCTAAAACATTGCATGGCGTGTTTATGGAAGTGCGTGGGTTGGGTGTATTACTGACAGGTGAGAGTGGCGTGGGTAAAAGTGAGCTGGCGCTGGAGCTGATTACGCGCGGCCACCGCCTGATTGCGGACGACGCACCAGAGTTTTCACGCGTGGCGCCAGATGTCATCCGAGGGACCTGCCCGGAGTTTTTACAGGGCTTCCTCGAAGTGCGCGGGTTAGGGGTGTTAAATATTCGTGCGATGTATGGTGACAGCTCGATCAAAAAAGATAAAAATCTACGCCTAATCGTACACCTCAAGCCTATCGATGATGCTGATGTGCGCAATATCGACAGATTAGTGGGCAGTCAACTGAATGAAATGGTGCTTGATGTGGCCATTCCTCAGGTGATTTTACCCGTGGCGCCAGGGCGCGATCTGGCACTGTTGATTGAGGCCGCTGTACGTAATCATATACTGCGCTTAAGTGGCTATGATGCCGCGCAGGATTTTATTCAACGACAGAAAAAATTTTTCTGTTAGGGGTACCTATGAAGTTGTTGGTGTTGAGTGGGCTTTCCGGAGCGGGAAAAAGTATCGCGTTGCAGGCCCTGGAAGACCTGAGTTATTACTGTGTTGATAACCTGCCAATCGCACTGTTACCCGGCTTTGTTGTGCAGATGACAGCGATGGAAGGGCGACAGGCCGTAAAAGATATTGCGGTCGGCGTTGATGCGCGCAATATGATCGATGACCTGCAAAACTTTCGATCGATTCTCGATAATATTAAAGCGCAGGGCATTACCTGTGAAGTTATCTTTATTGTGGCTAGCGATAATGCCTTGATCAAACGTTTCAGTGAAACCCGTCGTAAACATCCGTTAACCAATGATCGGATTCCATTGATTGAAGCGATTGCCGCGGAACGCCATCTGCTCACCCCGATTGCAGATTGCGCCGATCTGCAGATAGACACCAGTCACACCAACGTTCACCAGTTGCGTGATCAGATACGTGAACGAGTCGGAAGGAATGCGAGTCCGGCGTTGTCGTTACAGTTTCTTTCGTTTGGTTTTAAATATGGTCACCCTATCGATGCGGACTTTGTGTTTGATGTGCGCTGCCTGCCAAACCCGCATTGGGACCCTAAACTGCGATTACAGACAGGGCGCGATAAAGATGTGATCGAATTTCTCCAGCAGCAGGCGGTAGCAAAAGAGATGCTGGATGACATTACCCGCTTTGTTGAGCGCTGGGTGCCCAACTTCGAAGCGGAAAATCGTAGTTATTTAACCGTCGCGGTCGGGTGTACCGGTGGGCAGCACCGTTCCGTCTACCTTACCGAAGCACTGGGGGCTCATTTTCGTCAGCAAAGAGATGGCGTGTTGATTCGTCACCGAGAGCTGTCATGAGTGTGGGGCTACTGATCATCACGCATGGTCAGGTGGGACGTGCCCTGCTGGAGTCCGCGGATGCGATGTTGAATGGACAACCGTTACAGACGGAGGTGGTAACGGTCTCTAATCAGTGTGACCCGGATGTCATCACGCGGCAGGTCAGTGACGCCATTGTTAAGCTGAATCAGGGCGACGGGGTATTGCTACTGACAGATATCTATGGCGCCACGCCGAGTAATATCGCAATGAAGTTTCAGAATGATGAAACGCGGGTGATGGTTGTATCGGGCGTAAATTTACCGATGTTGATTCGTGTCCTGAACTACCCGGAGCTGAGTATCGAGCAGTTGCTGGCAAAGGCGTTAAGTGGTGGGCGCGACGGTGTCTTCCGCTGTCAGCAAGAAGAAGATTGACGGTTATGGTAAGTGCCGAGATTGATATCATCAATAAACTGGGGCTGCATGCGCGCGCAGCAACCAAGTTTGTTACGCTGGCCTCCAGTTTTAACAGTAATATCAGCGTCAAGCGCGGTAGTCGTTGTGTGAATGGTAAAAGCATTATGGGTGTCATGATGCTAGCGGCTGCCAATGGATCACAGATAGAAGTGATCGTTGAAGGTGAAGACGAAACGCAAGCGTTAGCACAGATTCAACAATTGATTGCGGAGCGATTTGGTGAAGAAGCGTAGTGATAGTTAGTATCAGAATAATTTTTTAACGTAACTGAGTGGAAAGATAGTGATCAAGCAATAATCTGGAGTCAATGGGTTTATGGCGTTAATGCTGAGCGGTATCGGTGTTTCAAGAGGCGTTGCGATCGGGCCTTGCCAGATTTTTCGCCGTGATGAAATTGAGATACTGGAGTATGCCATCCCTCGGTCACTATTGATGGATGAAGTGGCTCGCTTCGAAGCCGCAATATTAAAAGCTAAACAACAACTCAGGCAGATCCGTCAGCAGATCCCTGCCGATACCAGCGCTGAAATCACAGCCTTTATTGATGCGCATCTGTTAATGGTCGAAGACGAAGTATTGAGTCGCGCACCGATAAACTTGATCAAACGTCTGCAATGTAATGCCGAATGGGCCTTGAAGTCACAGCGTGATGCGTTAGTCACGGTGTTCGATGTGATGGATGACCCCTATCTAAAAACGCGCTGCGACGATATTGATCATGTCGTGAATCGTATTCAACGTATTTTGCTGAGCCACTCGGACCACATGCATGAAGCGTTATTGCAGCAATCCAGAGGTAGCATCATCGTGTCTGATCAACTCTCTCCCGCTGATATATTACAGATGTATCAGCGCGGCGTGATTGCCTTTATCACAGAAGATGGGGCCACCAATTCGCACACTGCTATTCTGGCGCGCAGCCTTGGAATTCCGACGGTAGTGGGGGTGCATCATGCCTGTGATTATTTGATGCAAAGTGAGTCTCTGGTAGTGGATGGTCGTTATGGCATTGCGATTGCGTCACCAGACAATAGTGAGTTGGATTTTTATCAAGACTGTATTGAGCACGATCTTGCACGCACTAACGCATTAAAAAAACTGGATGGTCTACCAGCTGTCACTCTGGATGGTTGTGGTATTCGTTTAATGGTTAACCTTGAGCTGGCGGAAGAGATCGCGAATGTGACACAGTTCGATGCGGATGGTGTGGGACTACTACGGACTGAAATGCTATTTATGAATCGCAGCGCCCCCCCCGACGAAGAAGAGCAATACCAGTTTTATGCACGCCTGATTCGCGCCTTTAAAGGGCGGCCGGTGACGATACGCACACTTGATATCGGTGCGGATAAGCAACTCAGTATTGATCTGTTAGATGGACATTCCTGTGCAAATCCAGCGCTGGGATTACGCGCTATTCGATTATGCCTAAAAGAACCGAGACTATTTTTACCGCAGTTACGTGCCATCCTCCGAGCGTCGGCGTTAGGTCCGATACGAATGATGGTACCGATGTTGTCGAACATGCACGAAGTACAGCAACTTAAACAGTTGGTGAGAATGAGTAAAGCGGTGCTGCGCGAAAAAGGGCAATCGTTTGATGAGGCGATGCCCCTTGGTGCAATGATCGAAGTGCCGGCCGCCGCCATTTCGGCAGCATATTTTGCGCAACAGTTCGACTTTCTTTCGATCGGCACCAATGACCTGATTCAGTACACCCTTGCAACTGATCGTATGGATGCCGAGGCCGGGTATCTCTATGACCCGCTGCACCCCGCCGTTTTACGCTTAATTAGTCTGACCATAGAGGCTGGAGTGCGTTATGGTACCCCCGTGTCGATGTGTGGTGAGATGGCGGGCGACCCGCGTTTTACTGCACTGCTGCTGGGGATGGGTTTGCGCGAGTTTAGTATGCATGCCGTAATGCTGTCTGAGGTAAAGAGTGTTATCAATCGTAGTGATGTTGCATTATTATCGACGCAGGTCGAAGCGCTCCTTAAATTGTATGAGTCGGAAGCGATTAACACTGCGGTTGAAGCACTTAACGTGCATTGATGTGACTAGTTGTAAATACGTAAGGTGTTGGTAGCGTCAGCCTTATATCAAAAACTTTTCCATTCTGTAGTGCTTTTACTTAAACTTGTTTAAGTAGTCAATGAACGAGATAGCGTAATGCCAGAGAATATTGATCGCGAAAAACGCCAGCAACGGCTAGAACTCTTTAGCCAGGCGCTGGAATATGACACGCTGTCGAATGTGCGCGGCATGCTCAATCACCTGCACCCTGCTGAAGTCGCTCACTTATTAGAATCGTTACCGCACCACGAGCGATCATTGTTATGGGATCTGCTCGACTCCGAGATTAACGGTGAAGTGCTACTGCATGTGAATGATGACCTGCGTGCCTCGCTGATTGGTGAGATGGGAGCCGATGAGCTGGTGGCGGCGACTGAAGGGCTGGACACCGATGATCTCGCTGACATTCTGCTCGACCTGCCTGCGGCGGTGATTGAAGAGGTGTTGCAGGCGATGGATGAGCAGAACCGCCATCGCCTTGAATCGGTGATGTTGTACCCTGAAGACACCGCTGGCGGCCTGATGAATGTCGACGCCATTACGGTGCGCCCGGATGTCACCCTCGATGTCGTACTACGTTACCTGCGGTTGCACGGCGAGATGCCCGCGACGACCGATACGTTGTTTGTGGTTGAACGTGATGACCGCTATATTGGCCAATTGCCGCTGACGGTGTTGTTGACACAGCCATCGACAAAGATGGTGCGCGACGTGATGTCGGATAAAGGTGAACGCATCCTTGCGGATATGGCGGCTACCGAGGTGGCGAGCCTGTTTGAACATCGCGATCTGGTCTCGGCACCGGTCGTCGACGACGAGCATCGCCTGCTCGGGCGTATCACCATTGATGATGTCGTCGATGTCATTCGTGATGAGGCAGAACATTCGATGATGAGCATGGCCGGTCTCGATGAAGAGGTGGATATGTTTGCACCGGCAACTGTGAGCGCACGGCAACGTGGTGTCTGGCTGGGGGCCAATCTTATCACCGCGCTGCTTGCCTCATGGGTGATTGGTCTGTTTGATGCAACAATAGAACAAGTTGTGGCATTGGCGGTGCTAATGCCGATTGTGGCTAGCATGGGTGGCATTGCTGGTAGTCAGACACTCACATTGGTGATTCGTGGTATCGCTTTGGGGCAGATCGGACGTGCCAATGCGCGTCAGTTATTAATGAAAGAGATCACAATTGGTGTTCTCAATGGTGCCCTGTGGTCGCTGGTTGTTGCCGCAGTGGCGATCCTGTGGTTTGGCAATTTTCAGATTGGCTGGGTGATTGGCGCTGCTATTATTGTTAATCTGCTCGTAGCTTCGATCGCGGGGGCCTGCATTCCATTGTTGCTCAAACGCATGGGTGCAGACCCAGCGCTCGGTGGTGGTGTCGTCTTGACGACAGTGACCGATGTGGTGGGTTTCTTCGTTTTTCTGGGGCTAGCTTCGGTGGTGTTACTGTAGTTTCGGTTGCCTTATAAGCCAGCCGGTTGCTTAAGCAAGTGAAAAATGTCGTTGTGAGTGTCGCGCGGCAATCTTAATGTTATCGATTGAGTAGAGAAATACCTTGTTGTTTGATGCCTCGCAACGGAAAATCAGAGGCTCTGTAGATCAAGTTTGGCATTAATTCCCGCCCTGGGGGCCATACATATGTCCGACATTTTGTGCTGGGTCAAAGAAATCGTTCCAGTCCGTAGCAAAAATATCAAACCCTGCCCCTTCGCCGCTATAGACGCCATGGCTTATATATTCATATTTGCCGCCACTCACATCGGTAAAGTCACCATCGGTGGTGACATCAAATGCATTCGAGGCAGGAGGCAATGTTGGCACAATCTCACTGTCAATGCCTGGGATGCCATCAAACGTTGGGTCTGAGTTGACCAGCGTATGAAATTCGACAATGCCTGGTGTGTTTGCATCCGCAAAGGTGCTATTTGTCATGTTTAATCTGAAATCGAGATCAATGAAATCCGCATCAAGTGTAAAGGTCAAAAGGTGTTTGTTGTTGAAATCGGCCTTGAGAAATTCCTGTTGCATGCCGTTATCGACATCAGTGAGTATTTGACGAAAAAGGGTGCTGGTTGGATTTGCAGTACCGCTACCAGAAAAGCTGGCTGGACCACGTGGGTCATAAGCATTATTTCGACCGTTGGTGATATCTCTGGATTCGCCCAGGCTGTCTGATACCGGCCCGAGGTCATCACAATCTCCACCCCCGCAAAAACGAGAATTTACTTTTATGTAGGCTTCCTGCACAAAATCATCGGTGGGTAAACCGATGATTACATGGTAATACTCGTCCCCATTATCACCACGCAACCGCTCCATTAGAAAAGGTGTTCGGTCTAAACCATTGTCATCGCGAAACTCATCATTATCGTTACAGTCCTCGAATGCGTCACCCCCCCGGCTGCCGCGATTACAGGTAAAATTCAGCCATTCTGGTTCGGAGTAGCGATCGACTGGAATGGGCTGGAAGTTGAGTGAAAAATTGCTTGTCGCGGCATACGCCGTTACACCGATGCTGTTAATGATCAAGGCGAGAAACATTGATGTTTTTATGCAATAAGAACGGCAAAAATTGTGCATCAGACACCTTCAAAGAATACAGTAGTAAACCAGCTACACTATGCGGCTCTTCGTATATATTCAAAGTCGGTATGTGTAGGTAAATTTCAGTGTTAATTTTGCAACTATTCTGGTACGGAATGCTAAGCGTTGTCAATATTTTACAGGTTAATGTTTTTTGCTAAACGTTATCCTTTTGTAAAATATAGAGTTTATTGATGTGGATGGGGTTCAAGTTTTGGCGCTGCCTGTATTTGAAGCGTAATCCGTGAATATAGCGGTATGTATGGCTGTTTCTAACTTTCGGTTTTTTTCAGGATTTAATTGAATGATAAAAGTACATGCCTGGTGATTGATGATGGTCATAATTTATGCTAGATTCCTCGCTCACGCTAGGTTTAAGTATTTGCCGTTACATACTTGTAAAAATGAGGGTATCGTAATTGTGCCTCGCACTTACTTATTTATGTTATGTCTCTAGCGGTTTGTACGTTTCTCCATGGAAATAAGGATCGTGCGTACTTTGTACATGCTCATAGTGGCACTATTGAGCGCCGTGTTACCTTATAAGACTGGGGGCTGAACAATAATGACTGGCAAAATATTTTTTAAAAACCTGATGTCCTGGATTATGTTTTCTGGGGCGCTGTTACTTGCACTACCATCTCAGGCGCTGGTGTCGAGTTCGTTAGTACAGTTAACAGATTCTCAAAACAGATCCTCGAGTGAATACCCTGATATATCCGCCGACGGTACGACGGTCGCGTTTTATTCGAACGCTGATCTTGTTGCTGGGCAGAATAGTGCGCAGGTCAACGCTATTTTTGTGATGAAGAGTGATGGTACAGGGTTACGTCAGTTAACAAATGCGACCGTGGGGCAATCACGAGATCCTCGTCTGTCAGCCGATGGTAGTGTGATTGTGTTCGAATCTTCTGCGGACCTGGTTAGTGGTCAAAACCCACCAGAATCAGTGATTGTTTATCCTGGTACTATATTTGAATACACGGAGATTGTTCGCTATTACCAGATTTTTATAATGAATACTGATGGAACCGGGCTTAGACAGTTGACGCACGGTAGTGGTGGAGATGCGAAAAACCCGGATATTACCGATGACGGTCAGACTATTGTATTCCAGTCCAGTCAGGATTTGCTGGGTGAAAATGCAGACAATACGGATGAGCTCTTTGTTGTTAATGCCGATGGAAGTGGTCTGATGCAGATTACGGTAGGTGCGCCTAAACCAGTGGGTTCTAACAAACGCGATGATGCATCACGAGACCCTGCTATTTCAGCAGATGGTTCCAGGATTGCATTCGACTCGTTTGTTGATCTTACACCACCATTAAATGATGATCTTAGCGATGAAATCTTTGTGTTTGATCTCGCGGGTTACCTGGCCAATGGTGGTGAGCGTGCCGCTTATACTCTGCAATTGACTGATAGGGATATTGATCATCCAGATCATATTCGCGCCGAGGATGCTTTCGAAGCCAGCATCTCCGCAGATGGTAGCTGGATAGCATTTTCGGGTTGCATCAATCCGTTAGGGACTAATCCGTCGCTTGCTGATGCCATTTTTGTAGTTAAGAGCGATGGTACTAACCTGAAACAACTGACCTTTGTTAATGTCAAAGAGCACGATGCTCGTATGCCGAGTCTTTCGGCCGATGGTACAGCAGTGATTTTCACTGCGGAGGCTGATTTAGTGGCGGGTAGTAATCTTGATGTAGGGTACGAACTGTTTGCTGCCAGTACCGATGGCACCTGGTTGGTGCAGCTCTCTGATGACAACGTGCAAAAGAGTGGGCGTACTAGAACAAGAATCTCAGCTGATGGTACGCAGGTAGTCTATCATTCAACGGCTGATTTCACTGGTGGAAACCAGGATGGCAATAGAGAGATATTTTTACAATCTATTGGCCTTCCAGTCTCCAACCCCCCTACTGGTGATGATGATGACGATGACGACGATGATGAACGCGACGATGATGATGAACGCGACGACGATGATGAGCGCGACGATGATGAACGCGATGACGATGATGAACGAGACGATGATGACCACGTTGGGGCGGTGACTAGTAACAGCAGTGATGCCCTGGTGAGTGATGGTGGTGGTGCGTTTGTTTTTGTTGAATTATTGTTGGTTATGTTAGGCATGAGTGCGGTAGCATGGCGCAGAGCTTTTTCGCATCGATAATTATCATTTGATTGAGCAGACGAGGAATCCCTAAAGCCGCCTAACGCGAGTTTGAATGCCTTAGGTTCTTTAGGGGTGCCAAAACTGATGTAACATCGCTAGCTGCTTGCTTATGATGTTCCGATCATCCCATACAGCATCTGAATCTCTTCGGGCCAGATTGCTGGCTCAATGGTCTCCAGTACCAGAGGGATGTCTTTGATGCGTTCATCGTTAACGACGAAGCGGAATGGGTCGAGTCCAAGTTCCCCTTTGCCAAGACTATGATGACGGTCAACGCGAGACCCCAGTTTTGGTTTTGAATCGTTGATGTGCATTCCTTTCAGGTAGTCAAAACCAACGATTGATTCAAAGGCGTTCATCGTTTCATCATACGTTTCACGGGTGCGGAGGTCGTACCCTGCAGTGAAGGTGTGGCAGGTATCGAGACACACAGCGATGCGTGACTTATCATCCACTTTGTCGATGATGTGGGCGAGATGCTCAAAACGGTAGCCGAGATTCGACCCCTGCCCCGAGGTGTTTTCGATCACGGCGGTGACATCGCTGGTGGCTTCCAGCGCGCGGTTGATCGATTCTGCGATCAAGTCGAGGCAGGTCTCTTCGTCGATTTTACGCAGATGACTGCCGGGGTGAAAATTGAGGTAGCAGAGCCCCAGCTGTTTGCAGCGCTGTAGTTCATCGATAAACGCATCGAGTGATTTTTGTCGAGCTTCAGGCTCGGGGTGCCCCAGGTTAATCAGATAACTGTCGTGTGGCAGCACATCCTCAGGGCGAAAGCCGCCTTTCTCCATATTTTCAAGAAAGGCATCGATACCCTCAGTGGTGAGCACTTTCGATTTCCACTGGCGCTGATTTTTGGTGAAGAGCGCAAAGGCCTTGGCACCGATCTCGATGGCATTCAATGGTGCGTTTTGCACCCCACCTGCGGCGCTCACATGGGCGCCGATACGTCTCATTTCCAGATTCATGGTGAACTCTTGTTGCTTTATTAGCTGCGTTTGTAGGTGGTGGCGTGACATTTCGGGCACGGTGGAATGTGGCCGGCTTTATGAAAGTGGATATGTTCACCACAGGCGGTGCAGGCCAGCGTACCGGGGCCAGTGACCTCCCCGGTGTGGTATTCGTCTGCATGGGCAGCGCGTTCTTCCAGCGCCAGCAGTTCGACCTTAGTCTGGTCTGCGACCGAGAGAAACATCTCCAGCAGGCGCTCTTCAATCAGTTTAATGTCGAATTTTAGCCACTCGATCAGCTCTTCAGTCTCTTCGCTAGCCAGGTAATCAGCCGCAGCATCGAGATCGCGCTTGAGGTAATCGCCAATCTTGATCGCTTCATCAGCAGAGAGTTCGCCGAGTTCTACCGCCTTTTTCTGCGCTTTACCAACGAGATCGGCAACTTTTGGTTTCGCCTCCTCGCCAGCCTCTTCAATCGCATGTTTTACACGCTCCATCATGACGTTATAGGCGTGGACTAGTTTTTCGTTGGTACTGCGCTCGTTTTCACTCATGTGAGTTTGCCTCTTGCTGCTGATGGGGTGGCAGGTCATCGATTTAGTCTGATCCTGTCCACACTCGATTATCTGTGGTGTCGCGTATTCTGCTATCCTACCATTTTTTCCTTCCAGGGCATTACAAGTAGATATGGACGAGCAGTACAAGCCTGAAATCATCGAACAGCAGGCGCAACACGACTGGCAACAAAACCAGACTTTCAAGGCGGTCGAAGACGACAGTCGCCCGAAATATTACTGCCTGTCGATGTTCCCTTACCCCAGCGGTCGGCTCCATATGGGGCATGTGCGCAATTACACCATCGGAGATGTCATAAGTCGCTACCAGCGCATGCAGGGTAAGAACGTGCTGCAGCCGATGGGGTGGGACGCTTTTGGCCTGCCGGCAGAAAATGCGGCGATCAAAAATAATGTGCCACCCGCTAAATGGACAAAAGAGAACGTCGCCTACATGGGCGATCAGCTACGACGTCTCGGTTTTGGCTACGACTGGGAGCGTGAGCTGGCCACCTGTGATCCACACTACTATCGCTGGGAGCAGTGGCTCTTCACCAAATTGTTTGAGAAGGGCATCGTCTATAAAAAGACCGCGCCGGTGAACTGGTGTCCCAATGATATGACGGTACTCGCCAACGAACAGGTGATCGACGGCTGCTGCTGGCGCTGTGACACCGCGGTGGAGCGCAAAGAGATCCCGCAATATTTCATGAAGATCACCGACTATGCAGACGAGCTGCTGAATGATCTGGATCAACTCGACGGCTGGCCGGAGCAGGTGCGCACCATGCAGCGCAACTGGATCGGTCGCTCAGAAGGGGTCGAGGTCGCTTTCGGTGTCGCCGATCACGATCAACCGCTCACCGTCTTTACCACGCGCCCGGACACATTGATGGGCGTGACTTATCTTGCCGTGGCCGCAGAACACCCGCTGGCGCTGGCGGCGGCCGAGAGCAGCGCTGCACTGGCCACCTTTATCGAGGAGTGCAAAAAGACCGGGACCGCCGAGGCGGAGCTGGAGACGATGGAAAAGCGCGGTGTCGATACCGGCCTGAAGGCGATCCACCCGATCACGGGCGAGCAGGTACCGATCTGGGTCGCCAACTTTGTGTTGATGGGCTACGGCAC
>CALZIG010000143.1 GCA_945787585.1 uncultured Gammaproteobacteria bacterium
AGCCCCCGTGAAAAAGAAATAGTTCGACAGTCAAATATTCTCAGGGTTGTATATTTACGATCAAATGCGGAGTTAGAGAAATGCCAAAGATCAAGAGTCACAGAGGAGCCGCCAAGCGTTTTAAGCGCACGGCATCAGGTTCCTTTAAACGCGGACAGTCACACCGCAGTCATATTTTGACGAAAAAAAGCACCAAGCGTAAGCGTCAGCTACGTATTGGTATGATCATTTGCCCAGCTGATAGCAATGCGGTTAGCCGTATGCTGCCATATAGTTAAGCGAGGAGCGATGAGTCATGCCTAGAGTAAAACGCGGTGTTACGGCACATGCCAGACACAAAAAAATCATTAAACAAGCGAAGGGTTATCGTGGGCGTCGTAAAAACGTCTATCGTGTAGCCGTTCAGGCTGTTACTAAAGCGGGCCAATACGCTTATCGAGATCGTCGCCAGCGTAAGCGTCAGTTTCGTGCACTGTGGATCGTGCGTATTAATGCAGCTTCCAGAGAGTGTGGGCTTTCCTATAGCCGTTTGATTAATGGCCTGAAGAAGGCAGCGATCGAAATTGATCGTAAGGTCCTTGCTGACCTTGCAGTGTTTGATAAGGTCGCTTTTGCTGCAATTGCAGAGAAAGCAAAGGCCAGCCTCTAATACTGAAAGCATTATCGATTTTTATACTGCGCCATTATTAATCGGCTGGTATAAAGAGAGACAGATAGGGGAAAGGTCTATACCTTTCCCCTTTTTTGTTGGGCCGAGATAAAATCGACCGCCTGATTGAATTAAGCAGGATATAAGTTGTGCAAGCACTAGAAACACTGGTAACAGAAGCTAAAGCGTCGGTGGCAGATACGCAGGATCTTGCCGTGCTTGATCAGCTACGTGTCCATTACCTCGGTAAAAAAGGGGTACTGACGGGGGTGCTCAAAGGGTTAAAAGATCTTCCGCATGAAGAGCGCCCCAAAGCCGGACAAGCGGTGAATGTTGCCAAGGAGCAGGTGCAGCAGGTGATTGAAGCGCGTGCGAGCGTACTACAGCGTGCGGCACTGAATGAGCGTCTGTTGAAAGAGACGATCGATGTGACATTGCCGGGACGCGGGCAACTATCAGGCGGGCTCCATCCTGTGACACGTACCATGGAACGGATCGAATCCTTTTTCGGTGCGATCGGTTTCTCTGTGGCAGAAGGACCAGAGATCGAAGATGACTACCACAACTTTGAGGCGTTAAATATTCCCGCTAACCATCCGGCGCGTGCCATGCATGACACTTTCTATTTTGATCCCCATACGCTGCTGCGAACCCATACATCGCCGGTGCAGGTGCGGGCGATGAAAAACAGCTCACCACCGCTGCGTGTCATCGCGCCGGGACGTGTCTATCGTTGCGATTCTGATGTCACCCATACGCCGATGTTTCATCAGGTCGAAGGTTTTATGGTGGACGAAAATGTCAGCTTCGCGGACCTCCGTGGTGTGATAAGTGATTTCCTGCAGGCCTTTTTTGAAAAAGAACTGGAAGTCCGTTTCCGGCCCTCTTATTTTCCGTTTACTGAACCCTCGGCAGAGGTCGATATTCAGTGCGTCATGTGTGCCGGCAAAGGTTGTCGTGTCTGTAGCCATACGGGTTGGCTGGAAGTGATGGGGTGCGGCATGATTCACCCCAAGGTGTTCGACAATATCGGTTTTGATAACGAGCAATATACTGGCTTTGCCTTTGGCATGGGGGTTGAACGCATGACGATGCTACGTTACGGCGTCAATGACCTGCGTCTGTTTTTTGAAAACGATCTGCGTTTTCTTGGGCAATTTAATTAAATATTCAATCAAGATAGCTGACGTATTATGAAATTTAGTGTGCAGTGGTTGAGGGAGTGGGTGAATCCTGCCATCTCAATAGAAGAGCTCTCAAAACAGTTAACCATGGCCGGGCTTGAGGTCGATGCCGAATCGCCTGTTGCTGCTGACTTTAGTGGCGTGGTGGTCGGAGAGGTGTTGACGGTTGAGCCACATCCCGAAGCCGATAAGTTGCAGATCTGCAGCGTGCATGTGGGTGAGGCTGAACCGTTGCAAATTGTCTGCGGTGCTAAAAATGTCCATGTCGGAATGCGCGTACCCACGGCGTGTGTCGGCGCGGTACTGCCGGGTAATTTCAAGATTAAGAAAGCAAAACTGCGCGGCGTGCCCTCAATGGGGATGCTCTGTTCTGAGCAGGAGATTGGCCTGGCCGAAAGTGCAGAGGGTTTAATGCCACTGCCTGCAGACGCCCCAGTCGGTACTAACATTCGTGATTACTTACAGCTTGACGATGTGACGCTTGAGTTGGGATTGACGCCTAATCGAAGTGATTGCTTAAGCATCGCTGGCATCGCGCGCGAAGTCGCTGTGCTGAATCGGTGCGAGGTGACAACGGTTGAGGCGACGGCGGTTGAGGCAACGATTAATGATCAGGTTTCAATTAAAGTACCCGCCAGTGAAGCCTGTCCACGCTATCTGGGGCGCGTCATCAAAGGGATTAATTTACAGGCGGCGACGCCGCTATGGATGCAGGAACGCCTGCGTCGTAGTGGCGTGCGTAGTATTAGCGCCGTGGTTGATGTGACCAATTATGTGATGCTTGAGTTGGGGCAGCCGATGCACGCCTTTGATCTCAACAAGCTGACCGGTAGCATCAACGTTCGTTTTGCGCAGGCGAATGAAGCAATAACACTGCTCAATGATGACGTCGTTAAACTGAATGATGACACACTGGTAATCGCCGATGAAAACGGGCCAGTGGCAATCGCCGGTGTGATGGGGGGCAGTGAGAGTGCAGTGGAAGACGGCACGGTTGACCTCTTTCTCGAGAGTGCCTTTTTTGATCCCGATACCATTGCAGGCAAGGCGCGTAGTTACGGCCTGCATACCGATTCATCACACCGTTTTGAACGCGGTGTCGATCCAGATTTACCACGCCGTGCGATTGAGCGGGCGACAGCACTACTGCTAGCCATTGTGGGGGGCAACGCGGGCCCGGTGAGTGAAGTGGTCAGTGAGCAGCAGCTACCGCAACGTGTGCCGGTCACACTGCGTGCGTCGCGCCTTACACGTATGCTCGGAGTTACGTTAGTCGAAGATGATGTTACTGAAATCCTGACGCGTTTGGGAATGAAGGCAACGCTAACGCAGCCGGGAGAGTGGCAAGCGATTGCCCCCTCATTCCGTTTTGATATTGCGATCGAAGCGGATCTGATCGAAGAGTTGGCGCGAATTTATGGTTACGATAATATTCCGAGTGTTGCACCGCATGCCCGTTTCGAATCCAATGCTAGGTCTGAACAGCAGCTCACAGCGCAGCGGATCAGGCAGTTGTTTGTGGATCGTGATTACCAGGAAGCGATTACTTATAGCTTTGTGGATGAGGCACTACAGCAGCGCTTGAATCCGGATGTCACTGCAATCAAACTCTCCAATCCGATCTC
>CALZIG010000144.1 GCA_945787585.1 uncultured Gammaproteobacteria bacterium
CAGTTACGCGATAAACAGCAAGACCTGCTAGACCTGTGCCACGGTATAAAACGCAATAGCCTCGCTCAAAGCAGCAGCGGTAAAATCCTCAATTTCAAACGGGTCAATAAACGATAGTGCGATTGTTTAAATCATTGAGGCCATCAGTTAAGCAACTTGGCCGCGAGTAAAACGTCCGCGCGATTTACCACACATGCCTAAAAGCGCGGGCATTGATCATTTATGTGGCGCCATCTCAACATAGTTTAAGCGACGCCCAAGAAACTGCATTTCACCTCGATAGCGCTCATCACCCAACGTCGAAAACTCAAAGCTAAAGCAACATAACAACGCCACACGTCCTTTTGCATTACGGCGGAAACGAACCCTGGACAACACCACGCTGTCATCGAGAAACTGCACGTCACTTTCATCGCAACGGCGCTTTGCGATCTGATAGGCGACCTGCTTTAGCTCATTGGTGCGCCACCAGAAGGCGACCGCCAGTGCAATAGCACACAGCAGCAGGAGTTCAAAGAGCGATGGCATACATCAGTGTGCAGTTAATTATTGAGCAACGGCATCCGCCAGCGAACCGACGGCGATTGCAAATTTATGTGAGCGATTCCAGTCCAGTATTGCGTTGTAATTGGCGGGATATGTAATGAAGGCGCGCTCACCCGGGCCATCCGGCTGCACCACTATCGCGATTAGATCACGTTTGGGAAGGTCTTTACCAAACAACTTTCGCACGCCCAGTGACTGCCACTCTGCCAGCGGTTTTTTTACTTTATCTTTAATCAGTGTCTGATCAAAGTTATCCGGTAGCGTCACCTCGCGCCCCCATGTCTGATCATCCCGCCAGCCAATACTGGAGAGGTAATGAGCGGCAGAGGCAAAGGCGTCTGCCTTTGATTCCCATATATTGATCTTGCCATCGCCATCACCATCCATTGCATAGGCGAGAAACGTTGAAGGCATGAACTGCGTCTGCCCCATCGCGCCCGCCCATGAGCCCGTCATCTTGTCCACCGTGATATGCCCTTCGTCGAGAATCTTCAACGCGTCCAGCAACTGCTTGCGAAAAAACGTAGCGCGACGCGGATCATATGCCAGTGTCGTCAATGCCCCGATCACATAGTGGCCGCCAGTGAAACGTCCGTAGCTGGTCTCCATGCCCCAGAAGGCGACAATAAAGCGCCCCTGCACCCCGAAACGTGATTCGATCCGCTGCAATAATGCTCGATTTTCTTTGTACTCTTTACGCCCGAGGTCAATTCGGTACTGGGTCACACGCTTATCAAAATAATCCTGAAAGGTTTGAATCGTCTCTGGCTGCGAGCGGTCGAGTTTAACCACGCGAGGGCTCGGCTTGACCCCGATAAATGCTTTTTCAAGGGTCTCATCCGAGATTCCGTTCTCACGTGCTTGCTGTTTTAAATCGATCAGCCAGCGATCAAATTCAATATCCTCATTCGCCATCGTCACCCATGGCAATAAGCATAAAAGTAGTAGTAACGACAGTTTATTGGTCATTATTAAACACTTCAGTAGTGAATGATAAGCTCATTTTACCCAATGCCATCGCGCGTTTGCACACTTATATATCATAACTACTCACCGTTTTAGCCCCGCGCTTTAATGAATCAGCTAAAAACAGGGAAAGGTCATCCGCATGTAACGCCTGGCTATAATGAAATCCCTGTGCTGAATCACACTGTAGACCCTTCAAAAAATCGACTTGCGCTTCAGTTTCGACCCCTTCAGCGACAATATTAAGTTTCAGGCTGCGCGCCATCGCAATAATCGCTGTCACAATCGCACGGTCATCTGGATCATCACAAACATCACGTACAAAGGAACGATCAATTTTCAACGTATCGATCGGAAATCGTTTTAAATAACTAAGGGATGAATACCCAGTGCCAAAGTCATCCAATGAGAGTCGCACCCCCATATCATCGATACGGTTCAAAGTCCTGGAGACTAACTGATGCTGCTCCATTAACAACGTTTCTGTAATTTCCAGTTCAATGGTTGCGGGATCTAGTTGGTAATGCGCAATGATCTGTTCGATGTCACGATCAAATTCAGCGCTTCTAAACTGACGACTCGATAAGTTAACCGCCATCTGAAACGAAGGATCAAATTGCGTCTGTAACCTCTTAAGCTGAGCACAAGCCGTTTCCAGTACCCATGCCCCTACTTCAATAATCAAACCCGTCTCTTCTAATATGGGCACAAATAAATCTGGAGATATTTCGCCCTGAACTCCCGCCTTATTATCCGCCATAAAAGCCGGCATGGTTTCTGGAAACCAGCGTAACAGCGCCTCTACTCCAATCAGTTTGTTGCTGACAAGAGCGAATTGAGGCTGATAATAAAGCTCAAAGGCCCCCTGCTTAACTGCATTGCGCACGCACGTCTCAAATGTTAATCGTTCGTAGGCACGCGCACCCATCTCTGAAGAGTAGAATTCATAGCGATTACGCCCATGTTCTTTAGCACGATACATCGCAATATCGGCGTGTTTTAACAGCGTACTGGCATCTTTACCATCATCCGGACAGAGCGTCACGCCGATGCTTGCCGAAATATAAAGTTCCTGTTCCTGAATCTGGAGGGGCGCATTGAACGCAGCCTGAACTTTTTTTACTAGATGGGTTACTTCATCATGGTGATAAACCTCTTCCAGTAAAACAACGAATTCATCCCCGCCAAACCGAACGACTGTATCAGAAGCGCGTAGCGAGGCCAGTAGTAAGCGTGACACTTCTTTAATAGCGCTATCACCAATGTCATGCCCCAATGTGTCATTGATCATTTTAAAATGATCAATATCGATGAACAGGATTGCAACTCGTGTTTCATCGCGTTTTGCCCTTGTAATTGCCTGCGTAAGGCGATCCATCATCATCGATCGATTGGGCAATTGAGTAAGTGCATCATGATGCGCCATAAAGCGCAGCCGTTCCTGTGACTCGATACGCTCAGTAATGTCACGCCCGGTAAAAATAAAGTGGGTAATCCTGCCGTCAGCATCTTTTAATGGCGTAATCGTTTTTTCTTCATAAAACAACATGCCATCCTTACGACGATTAATCAGTATGTCATTAAATACTTTGCCCGACTTTATCGTCCGCCACAGTTCATCATAAAAATGATTATCCTGTTCTCCTGAACCAAAAAACTCAGGCTTGGCACCAATCGCCTCATCATAACTATAACCAGTGAGCACTTCAAAAGCGGCATTAACATACTCAATGGTGCCACCACTATCGGTAATAATCACCGCATCTGCAGTTTGCTGCAGTGCCGTTGAGAACTTAAGCATTTTTGATTCATTCAGCTTTCGTTCACTGATATCCGTAATGCTGCCTCGCAATAACACGCCTTCATCGGAAGGAAAATGCACCAGCCGCACTTCACACACAATGCTATTCTGAGCCTCCCCCTCAAACAACCACTCAAATGCAGTCACTTCACCAGCAATCATCGCCTGATCAATATACTGTTCAAGGAGTGCATCTGTTGAGCCATCTTGCCCCAGCACTTTGGCTGTCAATACAGAAAAGTTTTTTCCAATCAACTGATCTCGTGAACAGCCAAAAATAACTTCGGCATTAATATTGGCATCGATAAACTGATTGGACTCAACATCAAGCACCAGAATCGCTTCCGGGGCATGCTCTACAAGTGTTCGGAAACGTTCGTCACTATGACGCGCATTCTTCAATGCCAGCATACTATTCAGCGACTCAGTCAGGCGATTGACTACTTCGTTAAAGAGCTGTACTTCATTAAGACTAAAATCATGATAGCGAGTGCAGTGGTGCAGCTGGAGTAGCCATGGTTTACCGACACGCGTGGCAATCACCTTCGATAGCTGCACTTTAACCGAGAAGGCGGCCATCATTTCATGTTCTAAGGCTGACTCTCGAATATCGCTAATGATCGGCCCCGGTGAGGCAAGCAACGCTTCAAGGCTACGCTTATTGGCAGGAGTTATAGTGACAGGGGTGATGACAGCATGCTCGCCGCTCCACTGTGGAATAGACTTTGCGACTTTAACATTTAAATATGCGGCATCGGGATCACAAGGGTGAAGTAGCCATACCCTATCACATTGAAAGATATCGAGGATTTCACTCAGGGCATTATCCAGCATCTGTTCCAGTGTAGTGGAACGATTACTTGCGTCATTAATCCGTCGTAACGAATCGATCAGGTCAATACTGTAATGCTTATTAAGAATTTTATTATCGTTATTCGTATTCACCAACCGCTCACTTCAGCAAACCATACCGCTATATTAGACTCAACCATCTTACAAGCGAAGACGTATTTAAGTAAGCCTCGCTTTCTAAATCAACAACACAACAAAAATAGCTCACAATAACAATAACATAACAACGACGAAGTTAACATAAAAAACCCAGACTGTGTTAACAATAAATCATCGTGACGAACGACTATTGTTGACGCGTAAACACCCAGTCAAGGTCACTCGACAAGTCTGCATTAAAGCGATAACCGTCCTGATCAAATGCCTTCATCATTTGTGGGTCAGTTATGCGCTGCTTAATAATGTAACGGCTCAACATGCCTCGCGCCTTCTTGGCGTAAACCCCCATCACCTTGTATTGACCATTTTTAAGCTCTTTAAAGTGAGGGGTTATCACCCTCGCCTGCAACAGTTCAGGTTTTATCGCTTTGAAGTATTCATTTGACGCAAGATTGATCAGATACTTTGCACCACTTTTTTTTAACTGGACATTTAAACCCTGAGTAATATGATCACCCCAAAACTCATACAAATTCTTTCCACGCGCCGTATCTATCTTACGGCCCATCTCCAGACGATAAGACAACATTAAATCAAGCGGCCTTAACAACCCATAGAGCCCTGAAAGAATACGCAGATGTTGCTGTGCAAACTTAAGGTCTTTATTATCAAAGGTAAAGGCATCCAATCCAACATAGACATCCCCTTTAAATGCGAACACCGCCTGCCTGGCACGCTTTGGGGTAAACGGCCTGCGCCACTGCTTAAAGCGCTCTACATTAAGGCTTGCAATCTTTTCACTGACCGCCATCAGCGACTGCAGATCGGCTGCTGAATATTGACGTGCACGTTTAACAAGCAAGGCGGCATCGTCGAGGTAATCAGGCATCGTATGCAACGAGGTGTTGACTGGCGTTTCGTAATCGAGGGTCTTGGCGGGGGAAATCACTAACAACATAACCACTTACTCATGAGTAATAGACAATGTTGCCATTATAACAGCATGGCGAAAAAAACAATTCTTCACAGCCACTTAGTGTTTGTGTAACGCTTACGGGTAAAGCAGAACGACGAGCATCAACTCATTTAAGACATTATGCCATATTGGGTGATAGCTGTTGTGATACTTCACGTAGTTTCTTTTCGAGATAGAAACAGACAAATGGCGTGATACCGCCAATCATGATCAATGCTGAGGTACTGTCCGGCAATTTATGGCGCTGCATCACCACCATCGCGCACCCCACATAGAGCATAAAGAGCATCCCGTGCGCCCAGCCCATTAGCGTGACGGCTTCAGGCACCCCTAGATAGTATTTGGCTGGCATTGCAGCAAAGAGCAATAATAGAAATGAAACACCTTCGACCATACTGATAATTCTAAATATTCTAAGCATATTGATTTTTCGTCTTGTGCGTTATTCTTTCAGACGATTACGCGCTGATTTTCCCATTCAACATCGTCGCCCCCTCACCCTCCAGTGATACTACATCCTAAAGCCTGCCTGCTTGAATATCAACTCGATTACCTCTCCTCTCAACCAGGTTTCAGCCGTAGCCAATAAAAAACCCGCCGAAGCGGGTCTTACAAGCACATACTAATACCACGAGCATCGACTAAGCGGCGGTCAGCACCTTCTCTGCAGCACTCACAGCGACACCACGCTCATATTTTGCACCCATGCGGCCTAGCACGTCTTCAAGCGCAGCAAGGCAGAGCAGTACATTGCGAGTATTACAGGCGTGCCCCATGAGGCCGATGCGCCACACCTTACCTGCCATCACACCCAGACCAGCACCGATTTCAAGGCTGTAATCACGCAGTAACACGCCGCGTACCGCAGCGTCATCTACCCCCTCAGGAATCGTGATGGCATTAAGTTGCGGCAGACGATGCGCCTCATCAACCACAAAATTGAGCCCCATCGATTCCAGCCCTGCGCGCAACGCAAGATGATGTTTTTGATGACGTGCCCATGCATTCTCCAGCCGTTCATCCTGTAGCATCACCAGCGCCTCATGCAGTCCATAAAGTGCATTAACCGGCGCCGTGTGATGGTACGCCCGCTTACCATCACCCCCCCAATACGCCATCACCAGGTTCAGATCGAGAAACCAGCTCTGTACTTTAGTTTTACGATTGCTAATTTTCTCCAGTGCACGCGCGCTAAAACTGACCGGCGATAATCCGGGCGTACAGGAGAGGCACTTTTGCGTGCCGGAATAGATCGCATCAATCGCCCACTCATCCACCATTAATGGTGTACCCGCCAGTGAGGTGACGGCATCGACGATCGTCAAACAGTCATATTTGTGGGAAATTTCAACCAACGTTTTCGCATCAGATTGCGCACCCGTTGAGGTCTCTGCGTGAACAAAGGCAACAACTTTTGCATCCGCATTGAGCTTCAATGCATCTTCCAGTTTTTGCGGATCGACCGTGTCACCCCAGCTATCTTCCACCATCACTGCGCTGCCACCACAACGCTCAACATTCTCTTTCATGCGGCCACCAAAAACACCATTTTGGCAAACGATGACTTTATCGCCCGGCTCCACTAGATTCGTGAAGCAGCTCTCCATGCCCGCAGAGCCCGGTGCGGAGACCGGCATCGTCATCTCATTTTCGGTCTGAAATGCATATTTCAGCAGCCGTTTCACCTCATCCATCATGCCCACAAAAGCAGGGTCCAGATGGCCAATGGTCGGGCGTGACATTGCTTCAAGGATGCGAGGATTGACGTCCGAAGGACCAGGTCCCATCAAGGTGCGTTGTGGCGGGTGAAACGAGCGTACAGTCATATTACTTCCTTTAATCTAAAGTTTCAGTTTATTCAAATTCAGTGGTCGGGATTTATAACGCAAAGCGACACTCAGCACAAATCACGATTCATATCACAGGGCATG
Organism: uncultured Gammaproteobacteria bacterium; assembly: GCA_945787585.1. Taxonomy (GTDB): domain Bacteria; phylum Pseudomonadota; class Gammaproteobacteria; order SZUA-140; family SZUA-140; genus SZUA-76. The sequence goes on from CALZIG010000144.1 coordinate 7,172, forward strand.
CTTAATAAATAATTTAAATTCAATAACAACAATAACCATTTGATAGTTATCATTTCTCTTCGACAAATGAAAATAGATATTGATAAAGCACACGCGCTGATTTCGGCGGCTTATCTCGCTCACGCTCCTTAATGGTATTACGCACTAATTGGCGCAGATGCTGGCGGTCAATCTCCGGAAAACGAGCCAGCAGTGATTGCATTAAGTCTTCATCCCCTGCAATCAGGGCATCGCGCCACTGCTCCACCTCATGCTGCCGCCGCACTTCGTCTCTGTGCGGCTGGTAGAGTTGCTCCAATGCCTGCCGAATGGCATCTTCCTCTTCATACTCTGTTATTAACGCTGCGATGCGCGTGAGCTGGCGCTTAAGCGCACGACGCGTAAAGCGCTGCCCATCGTGAACGGCATCAAGCGTCTCCTCACTCAGTGGAATCTTCGCCAGACGCGCCTCACTCAGTGCGACCAACTCCTCGCCAAGATCACGCCGAGCCAGCATCTCACGCTTTAGTTGCGAGCGACTCTTCTCTTCTTCATCGTCATTTTCAAACAGCTGCTCTTCCGCATCATCGAAGAAGCCATCATCATCGTCAAAGCCACGCTTTTTTTTCGCCATATCAAGCCAGAATAATAATTAAGTTAATAATGTAACTTTTTAATTTTAATTAAAAAATAACAATCTAAACACCTAGTAACAGATACCACAATGGCAACGTCACCATACTCAACAATGTTGAGAGCGTCACCATAGCAGCGAACATCGCCGTATCCAAGCCGTAACGGTCACAGATCACCATCCCTAGCACCATGCAGGGCATCGCACCTTCCAGTACCAGCGCGGTAAGCGATTCACCGGAAAACCCCAGCAAGCTCCCCATTCCCCACACCACCAGCGGCATGATCATTAACTGGATAGATAACATCGGGGCCATTACTGGAATGGACCTAAGCTTTAAGGTATCCCAACGCAGACTCATACCCAGTGATAACAACATCAGCGTCACCACACCATGCCCCAGCGTGCCGAGAAAACCGGCCACTGCTGGCACCATCTCAACACCCGATACATTTAACAGCACCGCCACGATTGCCGCCCAGATCGGCGGCACCTTCAACAGCGTCATCATGGGATTTTCATCACTGCCCATTTTACCATGACGATAATGGCGAGCGATCAAGATACCTACCGTCAGTAACAGTGGCGTACCTGCAAAAAGATCAAACTGAATCGCGGTACCGCGCGCCCATTCACCAAAGGTTGCCTCCAGTACCGGCAGCCCCAGGTAGGTCGCGTTAGGAAATCCCGCCGCAAGAATCGCTGCACCGATAAAGGCGCGGTGTTCAAAACGACGATAGCAGAACCAGGCAATCAACAGGCTAATTAATATACCCACCACTGCGGCCAAAGAGATCTTCAGTGCAGCCAACCCCAGTGGTGCCTGCCATAGTACTAACAACACCAGCGCTGGCAGTAGCAGATAATAGACCAGTATGGTCAGTGACTGGCGCACTGTATCAACGCTCACCCCACCGGGCGTCACGACGCGCCACAAAATACCACAGGCAATTAACGCTGCCATTTGAATCAGTACATCAAACATAAGACTGGGATTTTCGAGTATGTGCTACAGCGACTGGAACCCTGACACTGTCCGACCTGAGTAACACTTAAAAGGATGGAGGCACCATCCAGACAAGAACTCAACCCACCAGCGAAAAGCGTCGTTTAAGCGACCTGCTGCGGAATGCTATTGCGACAGTGGGTAATATTGTTTTTTTCATCACAATAGACAAGGGTCGGCTTAAAATTAGTCAGTTCCTGCTGATTCAGCACAACGTATGAGCAGATGATGACACGATGCCCCGGCGCTGCCTTATGCGCTGCCGCTCCATTCACCGAGATGATCTTTGAACCCGCTTCAGCGCGGATGGCATAGGTGACAAAGCGCTCGCCGTTATCAATATTATAGATCTGGATCTGCTCGTATTCACGAATACCGGCACGATCCAACAGATCACTATCTATTGCACAGGAACCTTCATACTCAAGCTCTGCGTGCGTGACGCAAGCGCGATGAAGTTTTGCATTTAGCATCGTTTGCTGCATTGTACTAACTTATCCTCACTAAAACAGATCCTACTACGGAACCGACGCCTATTTTAACATATTAATAAGTGCTCACTACCCTGAATTCAAGCAAATATTATCGATCAATCGCGCCTTTCCTAACCACGCAGCGGCAAGAATCACCAGATCTTGAGCATTCCCCTCCGCTTTAGAAAGGTCTTTACGGCTGCGCACAGTGAAATATTCGGGCCTAAAACCCCCTTTCTGTAGCACTTCCATCGCCTCTGCCTCAACCACTTCAATGCGCTCACTACCCAGTAACAGCCGTGATTTCGCCTGCTCAAGCTCACGATACAGCAATGGCGCTTGCTGACGCTCTACTGCACTTAAATACCCATTACGAGAGCTCATGGCGAGGCCATCGCTTTCTCGCTCTGTTGCAACACCGACAATATCAATGGGGAAACAGAGTTCACCCACCATGCGTCGAATGATCATCAACTGCTGAAAATCCTTTTCACCAAACAACGCCACATCCGGCAATACGATATTAAAAAGCTTCGCCACTACCGTCGTCACACCGATAAAATGCCCCGGGCGATGCTCGCCACAAAGGATATCCGAAAGGCCCGGCACCACCACCTGGCTATTATGCTGATAGCCGTCGGGATAGATCACCGCGACCGATGGTGTAAACAGCACATCAACACCCACTTCAGTTAACTTATCGGCATCCTGCGCAAGTGTATCTGGGTATGCGTTAAAATCGTCTTTATCATTAAACTGCATCGGATTGACAAAGATACTCACCACGATACGCTGCCCATGGTCACGCGCCTTTTCAACCAGACGCAGATGGCCACGGTGCAGATTCCCCATCGTCGGCACAAAGACAATGCGCTCACCCGCGATACGCCAGCCACGCACCTGCTCGCGAAGGGCACCGATATCACTAATCTGTTGCATCGCAGCCATTAAAATTAGGCGATGATCTGCGCGGCGGCCGGAAACTCGCCCGCTTTAACCTGCCGTACATACTCGGCAACCGCGGCCTCGACAGAGTCGCAATCTTCAAGAAAGTTTTTAGAAAAACTTGGCCGCTTACCGGGCGTAATACCTAGCATGTCGTATAACACCAGCACCTGACTATCACAATCTGCACCCGCACCAATGCCGATCACCGGCACCGTTGACTGCTCGCTCACCGCCTTCATCAGCGCCGCAGGCACACACTCCAGCAATAATAGCTCGGCACCCGCC
>CALZIG010000145.1 GCA_945787585.1 uncultured Gammaproteobacteria bacterium
AGCCGAAAAACGGTCTTAATCAGCCCATTTCTATAGCGAAATCGAATCTATTGGTCTTAGAGAGATGTTATGTCTTCGTACTAGCACAGTCTTTTACAGGGTTTATTGAGATTTTGCTTTCTCTGCTTTAGCCTCCCGGATTATTTGAAGACCGCCGCGAATGACTATCATCGCGATAATTATTCCTATCAAAAGGTCAGGCCAGGAAGCGCCCAGCCACGCCACTAACACGCCTCCGCCGATGACACCCAGGTTGGCAATGACATCGTTCCTGGAAAATAGCCAACTGGCCCGCATGTGCACCTCGCCCTGGCGATGTTTATGAATCAGCATCAGGCAAATGCTATTGGCGATTAATGCGACAAAGCCAACCGCCATCATCATGAGTGATTCCGGCTCGCTGCCGACAATCGTGCGGTGTACGATATCGAGCAAAACACCCAGCCCCAGCATCACCTGAAAAATACCACTGATGTGGGCCGCGTTTGCCTTGACCACAATGGATCGACCGACGGCATACAGACCAATCGCATAGACCGTGGCATCTGCGAGCATATCCAGCGAATCAGCAATCAGCGCAGTCGAGTCGCCGAAGATACCGGCGATAATCTCAACGACAAACATCACACCGTTGATGGCCAACAGCAGAATTAATACGCGGCGCTGATCTCTCTCTTTAATTTCGATCTCGCAACCGCAGCCTGACATCGCTACTCCGCCTCCATCTTGAATGCTTCGGACTAAACAGTCATCTGGCAACGCCCGTCTTCACGTAGGCAAGATGATCGCAGAATCGTTTTAATCTGCATCATAGGTTCCATCCGGACCCGGTAATGCCTTTACAGTGAGAAGCGTGGGCCATTGAATCAGGAAGGCGATGATCACAGGAAAGAGCCCGATATATTGCGGATGACCGACGTAGCCATAAATACTATTGGTAACCAGACCACCACACGCGGCTTGAGAAAGCTCAGCGCGAAAAATAGAAACAGCTCGATGTTAAAAGCACCCACACCTACATGCCATAGGCGCACCCAGCATCACCATGGGCTTATTACCTCACCTTTATAGTCAACAATTCAAACCTTTATCCCACGATTTTTTTCTGTCTCTTCTCTTTTCTTCACGGCGAGGTAGGCATGGCCGCCTCAGCGCTGGTCACCAAAACGAATAAGACACCGATACCGTTGTCACTGGTGTGTGTCACCCATCCTCGTAAACAGCATTCATTAGATAGTTCTATGTCCAGCATTCCTCCTTTTCTGATATCTGGAGTGACAACCTCGATATACATACCTTCGTTACTGAGATTTCGAACCTTACCCTGTAGGGTCAACCCCCGTCGGTTACGAATGACCGCATCCAGTAACACTTCCTTACGTTCACTACAACGATGTTCCATGGTAAATGCCTCCTTCTTTTTTCAGACAGATGAACCATTTCAAACATGACTGCGTCCTACCTAATATAGGCCTCGCCATGCACAGCATATAGAGCAAACTACCATCCTAAATGCGTATCTGCTCCTGTTATGCAGTCTGGTACACCACACTCTACTCTTTGTTTGCTCATACATAAAATCATTAATGCGAAACCCGTTGCAATCATCGATGAGAATAATAAACCAAAAGCGGGATAGAGCACCTCGGTCGTAATCGGCACACCCAACTTAAGTTTTTCAATTTAGAAACAAACGCCATCAACATCGTTGTTGTCTCCTTTATCAGCCAAACGAAACGCCTGAGTACATTGTTTCCTGCGCTCATTCATCGATTAAAGACTATCCTCTCCAGCCCATTCAACCGGTGCTTTCTTGAAGACTTTAGTTAACGTCGTGATTTTTATGTTTCATTCCAGATGCATGATAACTATCACCATCAGCATGACTACCCGATACCCATAACGAGTGGCTACCGCTAACGGCACGACGAAACTGATTGCTGTTACAGGTTGTGTTACTTTAGTCATTGCTTAGTCTGTAGTTACAAAGGCCGCTTATATCTCTCCTGTAGTTGCAGCACTACGCCGTAAATCACGGGCAGTACCAATAGGCATAGCAGTGTGACGGTGACCATTCCGCCAACCATTGGCGCGGCAATACGCTGCATCACTTCGGAGCCAGTACCTGTGCCCCACATAATCGGCAGCAGTCCCGCGATGATTGCGGTAGCCGTCATCGCGATGGGACGCACACGTTCTGAGGTGCCGCGGTGCACCGCATCCATAATCTCTGTAGTCTTTAAACGCTCGCCTTTGTCGCGGCGACGGCTGGCGATTTCCTGATCGATAAAGGTCAGCACCAGTACGCCGATCTCGGCGGCGACACCTGCCAGTGCAATAAAACCGACGACGACCGCAACCGAAAGATTAAAGCCCAATAAATAGATCAACCAGAATCCGCCAATCAAGCCAAATGGAATGGAGAGCATCACCACTAGCGGCGCGGTGATATTGCGGAAGTTAAAATAGAGCAACAGCAAGATCACCAGCAGCGTGGCGGGCACCACAATCCGCAAGCGCTCGGCTGCCCGTTCCATATATTCAAACTGACCGGACCAGACCAGATTATAGCCCGGCGGAATCTTGACCTGATTGGCGACCACTTCTTTGGCCTGCGCGACATAACCGCCGATGTCCGATGTTTTGATATCGACATAGACCCACGCGTTGGGACGTGAGTTTTCACTCTTGATACCCGGCGGGCCGCGACGCAGTTGCAGCTCGGCGACCAGCGATAGCGGGATTTGCGCGCCGGTGGGAGTCGGGATCAGCACACGCTTGAGACTGTCGAGGTTGTCACGCAACTCGCGCGGATAGCGCAGGCTGATCGGATAACGTTCCAGCCCTTCCACCGTCTGCGTAACATTCATGCCGCCGATGGCGGTCTGGATTACATCCTGCACATCGCCAGTGGTGAGGCCATAGCGCGACGCCTCGGCACGGTTAATGTCGAAGTCGAGGTAATAGCCCCCCGCTGCCTTATCGGCAAACACAGAGAGCGTATCGGGCAGTGGTTTCAAAGCTTGCTCAATATCGTTACCCACCTTCTCCAACACATTCAGATCCGGCCCACTGACCTTGATACCGATGGGCGTCTTGATGCCGGTGGAGAGCATGTCGATGCGTGTTTTGATCGGCATGGTCCAGGCGTTGGCGAGTCCCGGAAACTTGATTGCGGCATCCATCTCATTCATCAACTGCTTGACGGTCTTTCCTGGGTCCGGCCACTCCGCTTTGGGTTTGAGTCGCACCGTCGTTTCGAGCATCGACAAAGGTGCCGGATCGGTCGCGGTTTCGGCACGCCCTACTTTGCCAAAGACACTCTGTACTTCGGGAAAGGTCTTGATGATCTTATCCGTCTGTTGCAGTAGCTCCTTCGCCTTGGTAATCGAGACCCCGGGATAAGTGGTCGGCATATAGAGGATGTCACCTTCGTTCAGTGGCGGCATGAATTCACTGCCGAGTTTACTCAACGGGTAAAAGGTTGCGGCCAATAAAATCAGCGCCAACCCCAGCGTCAACCAGTGCCAGCGAATAGCAAAATTGAGTGACGGCACATGAATGAAGTGAAGCAAACGATTCAACGGATTCTTCGTTTCGGCGGGGATCTTGCCGCGAATAAAATAGCCCATCAGCACCGGCACCAGCGTGATCGCTAATAGCGCGGCCGCCGCCATCGCATAGGTTTTGGTAAACGCTAACGGTGAAAACAGTCGCCCTTCCTGTGCCTGCAACGTAAACACCGGCAGAAATGAGACGGTGATAATCAGCAGTGAAAAAAACAGCGCGGGCCCGACCTCACGAGACGCCTCGGTGACTGCATGCCAGCGCTCCATTGAGGTCAGCGCGCGCGCCTTCTCGGTGACCATGCGCTCCAGATGTTTGTGGGCATTCTCGATCATCACGATCGCGCCATCGACCATCGCGCCGATCGCAATCGCAATCCCACCGAGGGACATGATGTTGGCATTGATCCCCTGCCACTTCATAATCGTAAAGGCGAGCAGAATACCGATCGGCAGCGAGATGATCGCGACTAACGCTGAACGGGCGTGCAGCAGAAACAGGATACAGATAATGCTGACGACGATGATCTCTTCGATCAGTTTCTTTTTAAGATTTTCCACCGCGCGCGTAATCAGATCGCCACGGTCATAGACCGGTACGATCTCCACGCCTTCGGGAAGGCCCGCTTTGAGTGATGCCAATTTTGCACGTACCCGTTCGATCACCGCCATCGCATTTTCACCGTAACGCATAATCACGACACCGCCGGCCACTTCGCCTTCACCATCGAGTTCCGCGACACCACGGCGTAACTCCGGCCCGAGGTGTACGTGCGCCACATCCTGTAGTCGAATCGGCGTGCCGTTATCATCCACGCCAACCGGGATGACATTGAGGTCTTCGATAGACTGGATATACCCGAGGCCGCGCACCATGTATTCGGTCTCGGCCATCTCCACCAGCTTGCCACCGACATCGCTATTGGAACGCTGAATGGCATACTTCACTTTCGACAGTGGAATGTTGTAGGCCAACAGCGCGTTGGGATCGACCTCTACCTGATACTGTTTGACGTAGCCACCCACCGAAGCGACCTCGGAGACCCCTGCGACCGTCTGCAACGGATAACGCAGGTACCAGTCCTGAATCGAGCGCAGTTGCGCCAGGTCATGTTTGCCGCTTCTGTCCACCAGTGCATATTCGTAGACCCAGCCGACGCCGGTGGCATCCGGCCCCAGGGACGGCGTCACACCATTCGGTAAACGGCTACTGACATAGTTGAGATACTCCAGCACCCGCGAACGCGCCCAGTACATATCGGTGCCATCTTCAAAGATGATGTAAACGAACGAGAAACCAAAGAAGGAGTAGCCGCGCACCACCTTCGCGCTCGGCACGGCCAGCATCGCCGTGGTCAGTGGATAGGTGACCTGATCTTCCACCACCTGCGGTGCCTGTCCGGGGTATTCGGTAAAGACGATCACCTGTACATCGGAGAGATCAGGGATCGCATCCAGCGGTGTGTTTTTCATTGACCACAGTCCTGCCGCTACCGCAATCACGGTAGCGACGATGACCAGAAAGCGGTTACGCAATGAGGCGTTGATGATACTAGTGATCATGACTGCTCTCTTCCATGCTCATGTCATCCATATCCATCTCTGACATTTCCGCTGACGTGGCAGCCGCTTTTCCAGTGCCCGGCTCCATCTTCATACCATCCATCGCCATGCCTTCCATCGACATATCGCTCTTACTATTCATGTTCGCGTCGCCGTTTTGCGTCATCGCCTTCATCATCTTGGCAGTCGCTTCGCGCAGTTTGGATTCAGAGTCGATCAGGAACTGGCTCGATGTCACGACCTGCTCGCCGGCGTTAACCCCCGACAGAATCTGCGTCCATCCCTCGGCACTCACACCGAGTTTCACATCACGCGGTTCAAACTTGCCCGGTGCGCGCACCACAAACAGCTGCTCACGGCTGCCTGAACGGACGATCGCTTCGCTCGGCACCACTACCGCACTCTTCTGCGGATCAACATAGAGGGTCACGTTGGCAAACATGCCCGGTTTAAGCGACAGATCCGCGTTATCAAATTCCAGCCGCACCTGTACGGCGCGGCTCTTGCGGTTCAATATCGGATGGATAAACGCAACCTTACCCTGATAGGTTCGACCCGGCTCGGCACGCACGCGCATCTCGGCGCGGTCACCCAGCTTCAACCAGCTCAACTCATCTTCGAATACATCGACATTGACCCAGATTCGGCTGAGATCCGCGAGCAGATAAAGCTCGTCCTTGGGTGTCACGTATTGTCCTTTGCGTGCGCCGATATTCATCACCTGGCCTTCAAAAGGGGAATGAATATGGAGCTGCTTTTTGATCTTGCGGCTCTTTTCCAGCTCCTTGATCTGGTGCGCGGGCACATCGAACAACAACAGACGTTCACGGGCACTTTCCACAATCATGCGGGAACTCTTTTTCATTTGCGCCGCACCGCTGTCTCGCACGGCCTCCCAGTTATTGAGCGCGACCAGATATTCCTGTTGCGCCGCCACCAGCTCAGGCGAATAGATGCCGAGCAGGATAGTGTCGTGGTTCACCTTAGTACCGGTCTCTTCGATCATCAAGGATTCAATCCAGCCGGAGGTCTTGGGGTGTAGCCGTGCCAGACGCGCCTCATTAAAATCAACCCGCCCCAGACCATTCAGCGTACGCGACAGATCACGGCGCTGCGCTTTAACCGTGCGCACGCCGATGTTCTGCACCGTCACCGGATCGATCGACACGGTCCCGGGCGCTTCATCACCGCTGCCACCATCGGCATAGACCGGCAGATAATCCATCCCCATATCATCCTTTGTAAACACTGGCGAGGTGATTGCAGGATTCATCGGATTGCGCCAGAACAGTACATCCTGATCAGACGATGTGCTTTCCATCTGATCCATCACCACTGGAGACATGGAACCCGCAAGGAAATAACCCGCGCCAGCGCCAATACCCAGCGCAGTCACAACCACAACGATAACAGCACCTTTATTCATAAATCTTCTCCTCGCCCACAGCAGCAACCGAGCGTGCCAACGCCTGATTGGCAGCACTCACGGCACTCCAGTATTGTGTTTCATAATCGTAAAGTATGGTCTGGCTACGAATCAGATTAAGAAAATCGATATTACCCACCTGATACCCGGCCAACATCGCATCCACCGTCTGGCGGGCCTGCGGAATAATCTCATCTTTGAACAGGAGTGCCTGTTCACCCGCACGCCGATAGTCGGTCATCGCCTGTTGCACATCCAGCGCAATCTGGTTGTGTTGCGCTTGTAGCCAGTATTTTTGTTGCAGCCATTCAGCATTACGCTGATCCACTGCGCGATCCTGTTTACTGCCGGTATAGAGCGGTAACGACATACTGAACATCACCGAACCAAAGTCGGCACGGCTGCTGCCATCCGGATTACTACCGCTGCGCAGGCCGTATGCGGTGCCCAGTGTAAAGTCGGGTGAGTAATCTTTTTTCGCCAGATCGATCCGACTGCGCGCGGCATCCAGCCGTTCACGCTGCGCGGTGAGGGTCGGATGCCTTTCGGTGGCTCGTTGTTGGAGTGACACTGCACTCATCAATACAGGCAGACTTTCATCGACAGCGGCAGGGAGCTCAACGGGTTGATCCGGCGGGTAATCGAGCAGCACATTCAAACGCGCCGCCTCATTTTCACGGCTATTCTGGATTCGAATAGTGTTGTCACGCAGCTTGGAGAGTTCCAGTTGCGCCAGCAAGATATCCTGTTGCAGCCCCCGCCCCACTTGATAACGTGTTTCTGCGACGTTGACAAACTGCTCCAGCAGAATCTGATTACGCGCAATGACCTCCAGCGCACGGTCGAGATAGAAGAGGTTCCACCACACCGTTTTAACATCGCGTACCAGCAACAGCCGCCGCTCCTCCACCTCCGCGCCTGCCGCGCTCGCCTCCCGGCTTGCTGCCTGAGCGCGCAATGCCAGCTTGCCCGGGTAGGGCAGCGGCTGAGTGAAGGCGACCTGAAATTGTGTCATCGCTTCCTGAGTAAAGGAAAAGCTGTCTAGCGGAATATTAAGCAGGTTGATCGATAAACTCGGATCGGGCAGTGCGTCGAGCTGCTGCGGAATTTCGGCCAACGCCTTCGCCCGCGCATCTAACGCCGCCAGTCCCGGATTGGCGGACACGGCCACATTCACCGCGTCGTGTACTGACAGCGGCGCCGCTTGCACTGCGGTTGCGCAGCCCCACCAGCCTGCAACTAATAACAGGCCAGCTAATGAAACGAAATCAATTCGAGTTCGCGCTCGGCGTTGATCATACATAACTCACTCCTCGAGTATCCCTGCCACGGGATACCGTACAGCCCCACACTTAATCACGCGGCAAAATACGCTATTGCGGGCTTACATCATCGACTAAATTCATACGCGGTTGTGCGTAAATAAAGGTCGATCAACCACCCAGATAATGGACGGATTGATCCTGATTAACCGAGGAGCGGTCGAGGAGGTTTGATTTCTGCGGGAAGGTCGATACCGTCGCCGACGGTATAAGAAGAGATTGAAAAGTCACTGTCGTTATTGTAAGGCATCACAACGATCTCAACGACAGCGGCCGGACAACACGCAGTACTATTGCAACAGTCGTTCATCGCACTCATGTCGTCATCATCCTGCTGCTGTGTGCCCGACATCTCTTGATGCATGGAATGGTGACCGTCATGATCCTGCTCTACGACAGCCGCAGGCGGGTGTTGCAAGTGGCTCATGCTCGCCATCGCATAGGATGCCATCACTGGCTGCACCACCATGGTGATGATCAGCAGTAATTTAATCACTTTTCCTATTAGCGTTACCATCATAAAAAAATACGCTGATTTGTATTTATGCGCAAGTGATTTATGTTGTCATGACTCACTGTGATTTGCACCAATGATAATTATCAGTGCGCGTGCCCATCATCAGGATGCGTGTCACCCAGATCGTCCTGATGATGATCGCCTGGATCGCTCTGGCCGCCGAGTTCATCGTGATGACCTGTCTCCTCTTCTGCATGGTGGCCATCGCTATTATCGTGTGCATGGGCATCATCCTGCTTCATTCCGGCACTGTCACCATGAGCCGCCTCATCACCATGTGAATGCGCGCCGTGGTTATGGGTATCTACTTTAGGAAGCGACATCACCCCTAACCCGTAGCGATAGACCACTTCGCCCCCATGCCAGGCGGTTGCGCCCAATAGCGCACCGACAATCAGAAATGCACCGACGAAAATACGCGCGGGCGGCTGTTTTTTACGGTAAGTGGAAAATGACCAGATCGCCAATGGGATCATCAGTGCAAAGGTGATCAGCGCGAGATTGCGATGTTCCGTCATCGCGAGATGCGAGGGGGTGTCATGATCGACCGTATTATAGGCGTACCAGCCAGCGGCAACGGTGATAATACTAATCGTCGCCCCAATCCACAGATTCCATCTCGCCACAATTAGCAGCGGCTCATTGATATCCTGCTTGCCGAGTATTGTCGCGAGGACAAACAACCCCAGCGACGTGCTCAGCAGTGCAACGGTAAAATGGACAAAGATGGGATGCCAGTTCGGTATAATTTCTATCATGATAAATTCCTTCTTAGCCGACCAAGGTGACAGAGTATCCGCGCTCAGTATTTAAAATGCTACACAATTTTTCGACATGCCCTGCTATTAACGGCAGTACCGATCAACCGCTCCAGCCATTGGCTAACGCAGTTCGCTCTGGAAAATCTGCTGCACACCCGTGGCATCTTCCGCATCAGACTGAGACCATAAAATCAGTGCATCACCGGTATTGTCCATTGCGACATTCGGACCTGTCTCAACAGCTGAGCTACTACCGGGATTGATCGCATCTAACAGGCTTACTGGATGACGCCACGTATTTGAGCGATATTCACTCTTATAAGTCATGTATCTGGTCCCATCAAACTGGCGCCACGCTATGATCGCATCGCCGTTATTGTCCATCGCCACCGTGGCATTATCCACGCTCTCATTGTCGGGGCTGATATTATCGGTCAGGCTGAATGGGTGGGTCCAGGCGCTGAGGCGGTATTCACTCTTGAACAGCTGCAGGTCATTTCCGTCTGACTGCACCCATGTGATGATGGCATTGCCATTATCATCCATCGCCACAGCGGGACTCGTTGCATTTAGGCCGCTGGGACTGATGTGATCACTGGCCGTGGCTGGGTCGTTCCAAATACTGCTGCGATACTCGCTTTTATAGATATGAAAAATTTCAACCGGGTCAGTACCCGGATAATATGGATGTGGCTGCGCCTCTGCGACCGACTGCTCCCAGACAATAATGGTATTACCATTATTGTCCATCGCCACCTTAGGGGCCGAGATGTTGCCGGCGATTATTGGGCCAATATAATCAGAATTCGCAACTGGTTCCCCACTCCAGGTAACTCCTCGTAATTCCTGACGGTACACCATAAATTTGCCACCACCAAAACCCGAATACTGGCGCCAGACAATGACCGCTTCGTTATTATTGTCCATCGCTACATCAGGAAGAAAGTACACGTGGTTACCATCCTCACTGATGTTATCGGCCAATGAGCCCGGGTGCGTCCATCCTGCGACCGTAATACCATAGTCACTCCTAAACAGCTGCCAAAATGGCTCAGGACTCGATGGGCCATCCAGTTGTCGCCAGACGATAATCGCTCTGCCGTTATCATCCATCGCGACCACTGGGTCATCCGCAGCGGTAGCGCCAAAGCTAATGATCGCAGGAGCATTCCAGCTCCCTCCCCGGTAATCACTCATATAGATAGCATTGTTTTGCAACCATACAATCACCGCATCATCGGCTGCGCCATTCCGCCCCATCGCCACACGCGGTATCGTGGCATTCTGTCCAGCAGTGCTTACAGTGGTAGCCGGTCCCCAACTGATACCGCGATACTCTCTGCGATAGATTCGGGTGTTCGAGCCATCCGACTGCTGCCACACCTCAATCGCATTGCCAAAGTTGTCCATCACCACCTGTGAGTTACGCGCATTCTGGCCATCGGGGCTGATGTTTACGGTCAAATTAGCGGGGTGTACCCAGGCGTCTGTGGTGCAACTCACATTCACATTAGTTACTGCGCCACTGATCGTCCCTGTGCCGTTACTCACAGTACAGTCCTGATTCGCCTCTTCATCATAAACAGTTACCTGATAGCCGGTAGTGCTCATAACCGTTGATGGAAAAGTGTAGGCACCATCCGCCGTCAATGTGATCTCATCGCCACCGTTGTTTCTTAATTTGAGTGCGCCCACCAGGCCTGTGACCGTACCGCCCACAGAGTACTGCGGGGGGGTAATGCAATTAATATCGACGTTGCGCACTTCGCCACTGACGACGCCAGTCGCGTTACTCACCGTACAGAGCTGATCAGCGGGTTTATTATCCACCGCCACCTGATAGCTACCACCACGGGTCACCTCGCGCGCAAACCGATAGGCAGTATCTGTATTCAGTAACAGTAAATCGCCACCATTATTGGAAATGGTGATTGAACCGTTTAGCCCGGTCACTTTTCCGCCAACGGGCGCGGTCGAAGCTGTTTGTGACGAGTCATCACTGCCGCTACCGCACCCTGCGAGTGCGGCCAACATAAGTAATACCACTGAAGTGCGCCCACTTCTGACTGCATTAAGTGCGCCGATCATTGTGTTCCCCTTAACAACAAACCCCGCTCTATGAATAACAGACCCGCCTGTAACAACGATTCAGAGATTGCCCCCAATCATCCAAAACCGTACTACTAGGCTGACCCGCCAACGGAAATCGTTTAGTTAACGTATAGTTAGGTTAATCCTAACACAGTATTTATGGGGCAGGGTAGCCTCCCGATGGCTGCACAAATGGGTGCGCCAAAGGTAATTAAACACTATGATAAACAAATAATTAGCGCTTCCATCAGGAGGCTTAAAACAACTTCTCCATCAACCTGAACACCGTAGAGACCAGGTCATCCCCCTCCGCGCCCCAAATATCCCCAGATCGCTGCACTGGTCCCGCCTCGTTAACACGCCCCGACAGATGGTCGCTACGCCCCTTTTTGACGACTTCGGCCGCTTTATCCTGCGCCATCTTTTCATGCAGCAACTGCCCGCCCGCCTTTTTCCACTCCATCAAGCGCTTCAATTCACCCCCATCCAGCCA
>CALZIG010000146.1 GCA_945787585.1 uncultured Gammaproteobacteria bacterium
AGACAGCGTGGCCTATCGGCGACTAGCGGCCCTCGCTTCGCTCTCCATGGCCGCCAGCGTAGGAACTATTAACGGTTTTTCCACCCCAAACCCCAAGTTCTGTAAGGTGGACAGATCTTCCCTGCCCACGTTTAAATGGCTATCAATTAGGTATGGACTTGACGGGGGCATTCTATATCGGCTTACCGCAGCGCCGCTGTCATTCCCAGCAAAAAGCCCGAAATACAGTAACGGGGCGAGTCCTGCTGTTTAGCTAACCAAGAATGAAATCTAACTGAATCGCTCAACGTGTTGTTGTGTAATGGGCAGCCGTGTGCTATCAAGCGCTATTCGCGAAGCACCGGACCTACGACTGGTCAATAGACACAGCGGAAATCGATGTATAGACAAGCTCTATTCCGATCTAATCTGAAACCGCCTTCAGCCAAAAACATCCATTCAACCGTTCGCTTAGAGTGAAATAGTTCAGATCTGGTTGTCGTTTCCATCCACTTCTAAAGTCCCGACACACTTATATCTCCCATTGCTCCCAACGAGATTATCCCTTGCCCACTTCCAAGTGTCCCGCTATGTGAAGTAGATGTTGTTACCTCGTCCTGAAATACAAGATTAGAAGAGACATTGATACTTCCGAAGAAAGTAGTTGCAGAGAATTCTGCAGATGTGTTTTCTGGTATGGCGAGATGGATATCGCCAGTCGCCGATTTCAGGTCAATTGTACCCTGTAATGGTAAAAACACTTCACCATCAATTGTGCCATTGGCTAAGTGTACCAAGGCGCTTCCATGAATATTCATCAATGTAACTTCCGCATTCGCGATGTTCACTGTGACATCATTGTCAATGGAATCTAGGGTCAGGATAGCATTGGCGCTATCAACCTGAATCTTAAAATATTTCGGCTGGGTAATCGTATAATCAATTCCATAATTCCGCTGTGCTGTATCTTTAGGTTGGGTGGTCTCTACACTTACTTCGTTTACCAAACTTTCCCAATCTACCTTAAGCTCTTGCAAATGCTCTTTGGCATCCTGGGCACTAATGCTTGATTGAACACGTTTGATACCTGTAACCATGACCGAATCAGCGCCTGATTTGCCAGTAATGGTAATTTCGCCATTGACTCCCTGCAATTTGAATTGGTCGTGATTGACTACCGTTACTTCAAAGGAAAAGGGCTCCTTCTCTTCAAATCTTGGGTCACTGTCGCCACCACCATCACCACCGCCTGTGCCAATGGTTGAGATAAACCCGATTATGATAACGGGCAACATCGCAACAAGACGCCAGTATGGTGCTTGCCTGTTATTGCTTCGTAACATTGTCACTCTCCCGTTTCCGGAAAAAACGAACCACCAGGTAGGCTGAGACACTACCAAGTGCAATCGACATGAGATCGAGAAGATCAAAGGTACCTGCCAGAAAGTAGCTGGAGGTGTTCTCCAGGAAGGTAATTCCCTGGAACCAGCTAGGAACGATGTCAGCGATTCGGGTGGCGATGGCGTTATGCTGCGCCAGCTCGAACAAACTGTCTATGCCGAACCACAGAAGGCATATCGACGTAATTTGGAAACGCCAGGGTGCCAACAACGCGCTAGAGATTAGGATAAACACTACGACATGAATAAATGTCGGAAGATAAGCGCCTATAGGCCCGAACACCTGACCGGCGCCTATAGTGAACTCCCACCAGTCAGGAACGAAGTAGATCTGATCCGCGGGTCGATCGAGCAGGTACACAAGTAGGCCGACAGCCAATAACATTGCCGCCACTATCACTTGATGCATTTGCGTTTGCTTCCGCATCGAATGAGGTCCAATAACAACGAATAAGTATTTTTTCTGAATATTCAATAAGCATAGTCGATCAGGGGACGTTTAACATCCAAACACGATCTCTTTCTAGATCAGGGCTTCCAGGGTCTTGCGTTTTGTCTTTACTGTCCCAAATAACCGCTCACACGACAGACCTGCCGTTCTCTGTAGTTAGGCTGAAAGCCCGCAACAGGTCGTTCTGAGACATTTCAGTATTAGCACACATAAGCATACACAGGAATGCGTCGCAGAACCTCTCGCTGATAATACAGTTATGCTCACTCCCGTCGCATTGCCGATAATTTCCCACTAAGCTTAATGCAATGTGCATCAACACATTTAGGATAATCCAATGCACCTATATTGACTATTCACTGACGATCATCATGAAGACTGGTTTGTTGTCGCAGAGAGTACAAAAAAAAGCCTGTCGATTTTTTGAAAACGAGGAAGGCTTTTTAGGCGGCGATGCCAGTGCGCTTCTCATCAAGGCGATTCCTGAAACGTTAACCCTAGAGCCGGGCTGGTCTGGTGAGCAGACATTGCAACAACTCGGTGGCAAAGTCCGTCTCTGCGGGCTCAGAAACGGTGGTTGTCGCTCCGTCGAATTCGATGGAGTGGTGTATATTGAAGGCGGGTTAGAAGAACGGATTCTAGAACTCTAGGAACTGAGACTAGCTCGAACGTTCTCAATACGTGTCAGGTCTGAGTTACCCTGAAGGAGCCGTTCGCATGGGTGGCTCGTAGAGGGGCGCCCGACCAGAATTACCTGATCAACCGGAAATTTCGATTGATTCACCCCATACCGAAAGAGACACACAGACGAAAGTTTTACTCAGGTATCATATCGGTTGCCTATCTATGAAGAAACCGACACGGTAGCAGTGATCGCTATGGATTTTCAGGTGGGGTTTATCGATCGCTTACTATAAATGAAGATCGTATTGGCTCTACTGTCCAGTTTTCTACCAGCGACAGCACTAGTCTTTGGGAAGGCTATACATCAATATTGAAAGAAGCGGTCATTAAAAAATTTGCTGGTTAAGACTTATTTTTTTCTTTACAGCCCAAGTCTATGATATTCCTGTTGTAGTAGGTGTTTGAAATTAGTCTCTATATTTTGTGTAATCTGTTTTCCATCATGATAGAGCAGGACTGGGTAAAATAGATTATGCGATGCTGCCTTGGAAGCGATGTGATCAGGGCTGATAGTGTAACGCCCCATGGTTTTGTCTGTGGGCCAGTTAAACTGAGAGCCTCTATAGACCACGTAGGCCAGCTCTGAACAAACAATTTCTTTATCAGTCTCCACATCAAAATTAAAGTCATATTCTTTACCAAGCTGTTCAAAGGCGCGCATAAGATATTCACGTTTTTGTTCACGATCGATATCGTGATGACGAAGAACTGCCAAGTCATCGATATTTAGGAAGGCGTCTAGTGTATTGATCTCTACCCCTGAACGGAGCGCTTCAATAACGTGGTGGCCTGAACGAATCATCTGCTGGAAGTCCTGTCCTCTATAGTCATAATGGGCTACTGCATTTCGATAGAGTGCAGGCAGTTCGTGCCAGACACCCAGGTCTTTAAGTTCATCTTCTGTGCCTACCCATAGTGCAACATGCCCCCAATGACCTGGAATTAGTTTATCCGTTAGCCTGAAGGGAGTCTTTTCCAACAATATATCTAATGGCTCAAGGGTTGAGCTTATTTGCAACTGTTCATTCTGGGGAAGAACATCCAGTTTTCCGCGGCGACTGGCAATGAGTCCTACAGCGCTGCCAAACACATTGCTAACCTCATTTTCGACATCTCTACTTAGATCCAGAATGATGTCATGAATCTTGTTTGCAAAGATGCGGATTTTCGTTTTATGAATATCGAATGATGAGATTTCATCAATCTTGCTGTAGGAAAAACTGTTTAGCATCAGATGATTTAGGTAGAGATTATCCTTATCTTTAGATAATACCGCATGTGGGTGCTTTAACTCCCAGGCTAACTCTTCATCGATCAGGCGTATCGCTTTAGCTGTGCGCATATAATTGTCTAGATCGATAAAACTGTTGCTTACAACATCAAGATAACCATCTACTTCTACGTTATCCGAGTTTATAAGCCGTCGGATCTTACCTATCTTCTGGAACTGATCGATAGCAACCAGATAATTATCGTACAGGATTAAGGCAGAAGTAAGAGAGAGTTTAGCTTTTTTTATGTGGAGCTGACCAATAGACTCTTCGGGATTGACCTCAATTACTTTTCGACTACTGTCGAATGGGTCCCACCAATTTCCCTGTTCGATTATGCGACTCTTGCCATCTGTAAGTTTTACTACAGTATCAGTTTCAGTAATCCATTTATATTTTTCAGTAATAGCCAACAAACGTTCGCGGACTCTACGGTAGTCGTTAGTCCCTTTGCGGTGGATCATCGCGAGTTGATCACTATTGTAAACTTTACTGTTTTTCAGTTCCTCGATAAAACTGATTGCCTTAATACGCCAGACTAGTGCCTCTTCGATGAGTGATTGATAGGCATGAATCACTTCTTCAAATGCTTTGCTGCTTTCCTGCATGCGTCCACTATTCGTTTCACCGTAGCAGACGCCTCCCATAAACAGGCTGATAACGATAAGGCATCTAATTCGAATGGTTATCATAGGTTGCTTCTCATTTTTATTCTGCCAATCTGAAACCTACGTTTCGATATCGAATTTCAGGTTTCCCTGCTCGATCTACCTTCCTTTTTCCTGATGCACTATTTTTGGTTTCATACTATTGATCTGATTCGTGATAGGTCAAACAGGATTTGAGTAACTGCCCATAGGAATCGCCAAGCAACTCCACCAGCTCACCGCTGGTACTCACCGGTGGTAGGGCATCACCAATCGCGACATCGCAGGTAAACGGTACCAGCAGTGCTTCACCACGCGGCAAGGCACGCCCGAGCCCATAGGTCACTACCGGTATAACGGCAGTATTTGGTCGTTCCTTCAATAAATAGTAGATCCCTTTTTTCAACTTACTGATTTGCTCGGGCTCCCCTCGCGTACCTTCTGGAAACAGAATCAGGATGTCGCCGTTATCCAGTGCCTTATAGCAATCGTCAAACAGTAGCTCTTTGCGGTTTGAACCGGATCGGCTTATAGGAATAATGCCAATCACATTCAGCGAGAACCACGCCATGAGTGGATTAGCAAGAAAATAATCGGCCGCCGCCACGGGACGTAACTTGTGCACCTTCGATAGCGGATAGAGGCTGAATAACGCCATCGTATCGAGATGACTGTTATGGTTGGCAGCAATCACCGCTGGCCCCTCAAGGGGCAGCTTTTCCCGTCCCTTAACATTCAGACCGAGAATGATCAGCACCAGCGGTCTGACTATCAGCAGGACGAATATGATCTTCAGTAGCCTATTCATGCCTTAATAATGCAGATAATAGATATAGTGAAAAAATAGCGGCCCGGTGTAGATTAGGCTGTCCATACGGTCGAGAATACCGCCGTGACCGGGTATCAGGCTGCCACTGTCCTTGATATTCAGATCACGCTTGACCGCGGAAATAACCACATCGCCGAAGAAACCACTGATACTGATAAGCAACCCGCCAATCAAACCTTCAATACGATTCATCGGGGTCAAATAGGGCGCCACCAGCGCGGCAACCAGCGTAATGGTCAACATACCACCGAGAAAACCCTGCCAAGTTTTGTTGGGACTAACCTTCGGAATAATCTTGTGCTTACCCAACATTTTGCCCCACACATACTGACTGACATCATTGAACTGGGTCATGAACAACAGGAACAGCACCAGACCGATGCCACCAGCCAGGGTGTTCTTGTCCGGCAAAACCAATAAATACGCCACATGGCTGACGGAAAAGACTGTCAGCATCGCAGCCCAGTGTAAGGTGCCAGCCGACTTGATGAATCCATCGGTCTCGCCCTTGAGCACCATACGCATGGGGATAAGCAGAAACAGATAGACAGGAATAAAGATGATAAACATGCCGTACCAGCCAGCCGCTACCCAGTCATAACGCTCCCGCAGAGCGGGAGGCTTGACGGCTGTTAGCAGCCCCAAGGGCTGCCATGGTCAAAGTTCTGTGCGGCTCAAAGAATCGTGCTAAAAATCCCCATCCTCGTCCGAAC
>CALZIG010000147.1 GCA_945787585.1 uncultured Gammaproteobacteria bacterium
AGTGACTCGAAAGCGCATTCAACAAACCATCAACATCGCTCACACTAAAAACATCAATTAAGCCTTTCGAAACATTTGCCGCATCAGCATCTTCGATCATCGGTAGTGGCCACAGCCCTACCCCCCCGAAATTATCTTTAAAGTAAACCAGGTCATCATTGAACTGATCATAAGGTCCAAGCTCATCATTCTCATGACCGTAAGGGCTAATAACCGGTACAACTTTACGTAATACCTTCATCCGCTGCTTACCACTGAACTCATTTTCAATCTTGCTGCGTAGTATTTTTTTTGTATCCGTCGTTGGCTCATCAAGAAAAAGCAGTAATGATTCAACATAGACTGGTGTATCATTCTGCTCTGTAAGCAGTAAATGCTTAATATCACTAAAAAGTGGCTTTCCATTCTCAAGTTCCTGCTTACTTACATCGAGCAGGATGTTGATAGTATATTCTCGATCAAGATCGGCCAGTCGGTCATAGAGCTGGCTAACAAACTCCACTATCTTATACCTTGACTCAGGGTGATCCGCATAACGATCAAAATACAACGTTACGCCATCAGGCGTCGCGACTGTAGTATTAAAAAAGGGCACGTAACCCATAACACCCGGCTGCCGGTATTCCGTCTGAACCATTAGCTGGCTATAGACTGACATGACCGAGGCGTTCATCGAACTTTCGGACCACTGTGGCCAGTCATTAGAGTAGATCGTTAGATCCACTTTAGTTTTATATCGGTGGGCGAGATTAATAAAATTGCCAAGCTTTCCATTACTGTTCCAATGCAGTGGCGCTGTGATCTCACCGCTTTCTTCAAGCGTCAATCCGTAATAGGCAATTCGATTAAGCACACTGTAATTGATCATCGGCGGGACTGCTGCTGTGGTCACTGAACTGGCATCTTGCACAGCAAGGTCAGGAGCACTGTTTTTGGTGTCTCGCCAATAGGGGTAAAAGCCATAAATAATATCGGAGAACTCACGCACACAACCGCAATCTGCACTGAGTACAATCGATTCCAGTTTTTTAGATGATTGTTTAAGTCCAGCGACTTCGATACGCGCCATAAACTCAGGGTATGTAGCACTATCAATACCGCTCTTAGCCGTGACTGCCTGAAGAAACTGGGTGCGATTGACAAAAGGTACGTCCACTAGTACTGCCAGCCGCGCCAGGGCATCTTCTGTTGGTGGGGTTTCTAATGCGACAACAGCTTTTTTATCAACAACTGAATCAGGCGTATCATTGTTACCTTCTACCCCCTTTTCCTCTGCTGCTTCAATTTCTGCATCAGCCGCAGGTACTTCTTCTACGGAGAGCGCAGCACTTTCTTCAACCACGGCATCAAGATCATCTTGTGTTAGCTGATAATAAACGGCTGGTATTGCGCTCATAGTCGTCTTTGGGTCTGTTTCAGAAGAACCCTGAACAACAGCTTGTATTACTGATGCAGCAGAACCATTCGACGTAGTTGCTACTACCGGCTTTGACTCTACAGTAGTTTCCGCAATTGCTACTTTAACCGGCACCTTAGCTTCAACGACAGATTCAGGCGCAGGTACGACTTCAGTAACAACCGATTTCTTACTGCTATCATTAACGGTATTATCAATTGCTGTTATCAGCGCACTCTTTTGATCAAGTTTTTTGACCAGTGTGCTTACAAAATTTTCGTCAGGTACAGATTTTAATCCCCGACAAAAATCATAGAGCGCAGAACGCGTTGAGCTACCCAGTACACCATCCACCACAAGATCACCATCAATATTGATTTGACGTAATCCTTCTTGAATGCGCTCAATGCGCGCCTTATCTACTGCCAATAAATATTCACTATAAGACTCCTTTTGCAAGGCGAGACTACATTCATTTTTCTGTTGTTGTTCTGCGGCTACTGACAATGGTAATAGCATCGCACACATCAAAAGAACAGACGACATTAATACACATAGATGACCGCTCTTCCCCCAGTGATATATTGAGTTCTTCATCATCATTCCCTAAAGTGTCTTCCCTTCTTTTCGTAGCTCTTTAGCGACGCCAATCACCAGATCATTCTGGCATATCGTGTCACTATTGCGGCGTAGCGCACTCAAGGCGCCGTATCGAATAACATTAATGATCGCCCCACCCGATAGCTCATAGCGCTCAGCCAGTCGGTGAAAACAGACATCATCATTAATTTTACATTTATCATTAAGCGCGCTACGCCAAAGACGACCACGTTCATCGACATCCGGCATCGAAAAGTGCACCAACGATTGAAACCGACGCGCAAATGCATCATCGATATTGGCTTTAAGATTGGTCGCGAGAATAGCGATGCCGGGGAAATCTTCTACCCGCTGTAGCAGGTAAGAGACTTCTTGATTGGCGTAGCGATCGTTTGAACTCGAGGTTTGCGTGCGCTTACCAAACAGCGCATCCGCTTCGTCGAAAAAAAGTATCCAGTTCTTTCGTTCTGCCTGATTAAAGACATTAGCCAGGTTCTTTTCTGTTTCACCGATATATTTAGATACCACCTGAGACAGGTCGATCCGGTAGACATCCATGCCGGTCTCTGCGCCCAAAAGCGCAGCAGTGAGCGTCTTGCCCGTTCCCGGTGGCCCATAAAACAGTGCGCGATAGCCGGGCTTGATAATCCGCTCCAATCCCCAGGTTGTCATGATCGTTTTTTGATGTTTGATCCATGCGCTGACATTGGCGACTTCATCCATCACTTCTGGCGCCAGCACCAGGTCACTCCAGTCGAGTCGACTTTCGATTCGTTTCGCGGGAAATCCACTCCTGAAATCAGGTTTATATCGAATTCCAGTGGTACAACGATTAACAGTCTCAACACTCACACCAAGTGTACGGCTGAATGCGGCCTCATGCGAACCTTCATCACCAAACATCAGCAAGTCATGACTTACAAATGGATGTGACTCATCAAAATATTGCATCACTTCAATACGCTTTTTGAGATCATTGCCTGCGATTAAAAATGCCGCTGTTTCACACGTAGGCAGAAAACCGCCATGTACTTTCCCCTTCCAGCCACCAAATTCTGTATAGCCACGGCCGGTATTTGTATTGGTAATAAGCAAAGTATCTAACACCTGCGGACGCAGGTGAACGGTCAAACCAAGGATAAAAATAAGCCGTTCATCAAACTGTAGATGATGCTTTTTGACCAGCATCGCATATTCTGAATGATCATCATCTAACGTGGGAGGCTCGATTGAATAGATCGAATCGTAATCGCATGGCTGCTCAAAATACAGCCTGATGCGCGTATCAAGCACCTGACTCAACCAGTCAATTTCCTTCTCCAGAGCATTTAATCTTGTAGTTTCAGGCATCTGATGACCTAACGCCACTCAACGTAGATAACGCGCGGCATCCAGGAGTATTTGATCGTCGCATAACTCCATGGCAGGCTATCAAGCAGCATGTCATAACTCCGCGACTCGATCTGCAGATGCCATTGATCATCCTTAGTATACAGCCTGCCTTCGCGCTTTAAAAAAGAATCGCGCAAACCGTCAACGGAGGTATTCCCAATGCCTTTCCACTTTTCAATAACAGCCACTAGTAAGCCATCAATTAACTGCTTTTCATCGTCATTGAGTTGAATATTTCTAACTACTGGCTGCGCTGACGCGACCCCACATATCAACTTATTCAACACCATCATATATTCAGGCGCATCGCCCACACCATCGACCATATACTGTAATGCATGCACAGCACGCGCACTTGCCGCGGAATTAACAAAAGCACCGCCTTCAATTAAACCTAATCTTTTAAATAGCGTTGGCAAATAGGGGGCAAGCAGTACCTGGCCTGCATTCTTAATATAGACGGCCATGCCAGTATTTAAATCAGCATCAGATAATGGCAATTGATCAGCAGAGTTACCTGACTTATTCGCACCAAGTCTCGCTATATCATTTCGCTGTTTTTGCAAGCCATCTTCATCGCTCGGAAGAGAAAGATAGATAATTGCATCAAGCACTTCAGCGTGTTTACTCGCACCCTCAAAATGATTAAAACTCGCAACTAGCCTGGGGATAACGACATCCGTTTTCAGGCTTGATCGTGCTATCAGATAACTGGCTAGCGACCTGATAAAAGCACCAGTCTTGATTCGTGGCCCAGAAAAAATATACCTGCTACTGAAAACAAGGCAATCGCGCCGTAACGCTAACCAACACGTTTTATCAACAAGCTTTTCCAGCGCGTCAACAAGCAATTCCGCACACGGATATAACGTACGATGTCGCTCCCCCCCAGTAATTGAAAGCACCTTATTTAGTTTCACTTCGGTAAGATGATCCGCAATACAACGTACTCGCTGCTCGCTACCTAGCAGCCATCTGATATATGCGTTGTCTTCTTCACTTGGCCTACTTAGATAGTCATCAAAAAACTGTTCCAGAAAAGTAAGTGCTTCACTATTAATCGGTTGATTATTTTCAAGCAGCTGATGTACTCTCATTTTTGCACTGCCATTACCTGCTATGTCGATATCATCTACTTCATTCAAGTCTGATCTGTACATTACAT
>CALZIG010000148.1 GCA_945787585.1 uncultured Gammaproteobacteria bacterium
CGTTTTACATTAACCAGGAACTGCGTTACCTGCTGCTATTCGGCATACAGATACCGCTTAAACATGAGATACGCACCTCGTTAAGCGTGCTGTTATCCCACCTGCAACTGGCACTGGAAGCAGAGAGTAAAACCAGGTTACTTGAAGAACTTGCCTATCGTGATGCATTGACAGGTGTATATAACCGTCGTTTTTTTAATGAGCGCATCAATCAGGAGTGCGAACGTCTGTGGCGTAAGGAAAATCGCAATATCGCCGTGATGTTTTTCGATATGGACTACTTCAAAGATATCAACGATACCCTGGGACATATGATTGGTGACAAGCTGCTACAGGGTGTCGCCAGGATCATCGACAACAACCTGCGTTCTTATGACATACTCGCCCGCTACGGCGGCGATGAATTCGTCGCGCTGTTAATCAATATCGATGATGTAAACATGGTTTCCAACCGTATCCTCACCGCCATTAACGATTACATTGATGACGACGACCTGTTTGATAGCGCCCGACAAAAGCCGGGGGTATCCATCGGTGTGGCGACTGCTGAGAAAGGCGATAAAGTCGATGTCGATAGTCTGATGGTCGCGGCCGACAAGGCGCTATATACCGTAAAACAGAGTGGCCGTGGCCATGTAAATATCGTCAAATACAGTGATTCAGACGCTACCGATTAACCCTCACCCCTGCTCCACCTGCGATACATTCCTCACTGCAGAAAAAAATCAAACCCCCACAGTCAATTGCGGAAAATACCAGGGCTCGGCATGCTCCGGTATTTTCCAGTAGAGTGGCGAGCGTGAGCTGGTTTCACTTAGCAAACCATCATCCCGCAGCTGCGCCAATAATCTTCGTGCGGTGCGTTCCGGCATTGCACATAACTCAATAGCCATCGAACGATCCAGTTTCCCATGGACAAATGCGTTGTATAAAATCAGTGCCGCGATCTCTTTTACGCCACCCACACCCTGTACCCTTCCATCATTACGCGCCTGTATGTAACTCTGGATGCGACGATACATCTGCTCTAGCTCTAAAAGGTCGCTGATATAACTAACCTGATCATTCGCGGTATCGAGCATAAACGCACAAAAATCGACAAGCGCACTCTGACTAAGCTCCCCTCTGCCATCATAGTCACCTTGCCGGGGCTTATCCGCATGCTCAAGCAAGGCCTTGTATTGCGCTGACGACCTCGCAAGGCCGCGACTTAAACACCAGACACCGACACTTTCCAGACCAATGACTTTCAGCGCGCTGTCGAGAAACAGGCGTGCAACCCGCCCATTACCATCCGCAAAGGGATGTATCCACGCCAGCCGATGATGGGCACAGAGAACAGCCATTGCCTTTTTATCACCACTATATTTATTCGGATTGTAGACATCACAAAAAGAGGCCATAAGAGATGCAATATCTTCAGCCTGCGGCGGCTGATGCCGCCCGACAACCACCTCCATGGCGCGCCATTCACCGGGGACAACAACCGCCACCACCTCACCTGAGCTGTTTTTTAATTCGCGCAGGGCATCCGGAACGTGACGATAAAACTCCCGATGTATTGCCTGAATGAAGGCAGGTGAAAACAACATATCTGCATCCAGGCTTTGCTCGCTTATCCACTGCTGAACCTTGATATGCGCAACAGACTCAAGCTGTAGATCTCTTCTTGCAGGGTCTTCAGAGAACTCCCCTCGTTGCGCCGCTCGAATCTCATGCGGCAGGGTGCGCTTACCTTCGATAAGATTAGAGTAGTAAGCGTTGATCACTGCCATGTACTGAGCGATGGTCTCTCTGGTATCTACAGGCATCAACCCCGCAAGCTTTGCCGACGCGGTGGAGAGCGCCATCACTCTGTCAGACAGCCCCGACAGTCTCAGTGCCTCCTCTTGCGGAATAAATGGCGTAAAACTGTGACTGTCGCTTGCCATAGACCTGCCTCAAATAGTCGCCATAGTGGCCGCTTACATGGCCACTTCGACCAAGCAGTAAATATCTGTTTTAAAAAAGATAATAAACTAATTCACAATAAATACAATAATAAATGGCCGGTTTACTACTGCTTTTCCACCTGCGACACATCCCTCACCGCACCTTTCGATGCGCTGGTGGTCATTGCGGCATAGGCACGCAGTGCCGCACTGACATTACGCGGGCGTTTTTCAACTGGCTTCCACGCGGCGCTACCCTTTGCTTCCATCGCGCTGCGGCGAGCGGCGAGTTCGTCATCTGAAAGCACCACATTGATGGTGCGATTTGGAATATCGATTTCGATCTTGTCACCCTCTTCGATCAATCCAATCGCGCCACCTTCCGCCGCTTCCGGTGAGGCGTGACCGATCGACAGCCCCGAAGTACCACCAGAGAAGCGGCCATCGGTGATCAGTGCGCACGCCTTGCCGAGCCCCTGCGACTTGAGGTAACTGGTGGGGTAGAGCATCTCCTGCATCCCCGGCCCGCCGCGCGGCCCTTCATAACGGATGACGACGACATCGCCCGCCACGACCTTATCTGCAAGAATCGCTTCAACCGTGCTCTCCTGACTCTCAAAGATGCGCGCTGGCCCACTGAATTTAAAGATGCTTTCATCGACTCCGGCGGTCTTCACCACGCATCCATCCTCGGCGATATTGCCGTACAACACGGCGAGGCCACCTTCGGTGCTGTAGGCGTGATCGATGCTGTGGATGCAACCGTTTTCGCGATCCACATCCAGGTCCGGCCAGCGCTTGTCCTGAC